>JAHCBB010000017.1 GCA_019634635.1 Verrucomicrobiia bacterium | reverse complement strand
AGCATTCGTTCATTGGGTCCGCGTCAACCGCCGGGAGTCAGGACTCGACGAATCCGTCCGGACCCGCCGAAGGTCGCCCTGCCATGGACTCCCTTCAATCCCTGATCTGGCATGACGGCAAGCTGTTCGGCATCGAATGGCACTGGTGGAAGGTCGTGGGGTGGACGGGCAACGTGGCGTTCATGTCCCGCTTCCTGGTCCAGTGGTATGCGACGGAGAAGCGCAAGGAGGTCGTGGTGCCGGCCGCCTTCTGGTGGCTCAGTCTGGTGGGATCGTGGCTGCTGCTTTCCTACGCAATCTTCTCGGCCCGGAACTCCGTGTTCATCTTCGCAAATGCGTTCAACTGGATCCCGTACCTCAGAAATCTGGTGATTCACCGCCGGCACCTCAAGGCGCACATGACGTGTGCCGCCTGTTCGCGGGTGAATCCCCCGCAGGCCCGGTTCTGCATGGAATGCGGCCGGAGGCTGCCCGAGGAGTCCGGCCCGCGGACCTGAACGGGATTCGTGGGCTGAAGCCGTCGTGGGGCGGCGTCACACCGGTGCCCGCGCGTACGGCAGCGCCTCACCCCACCTGCTGTCGCCCCATGGCGTCGCGTCAGGGTGTCAAGGTGGGGGCGGTGTCCGATGCCGGGCCGTCCGGCGCGAGGGCCCGAAGCCCGAAGTTCGCGAGGACGTTGCTCGCATAGTCGGGATGCTTCCAGGCCACCTGTTGAAACTTCGGAATCAGGCCGAGTGCCGGAGCAATGGCCGCTTCGGTGCGCACCACGGCGGCCTGTTGCACGAGCACCTGGTGGCGCAGCAGCTTGGTCTGGCGGTAGAGGAACAGGCACAGGCCGCCGGTCGTGAGGATGAGCCCCAGCAACACCAGCCGTACGGTCCCGCGAAGCTCGGCGACCTGCAGCCTCAGCGAGTCGAGCTCGGCGGGGATCTCCGGGGTGGAAGGCGACGTTTCCATCGGATCCTTCATGGGCGGCTCGGGGTCACCGGGACCCCGGCCGGATCGTTGGTCGTCGGCGAGAGTCGCAAGCCGGCGGCGGCGAGATCGGGAAGCAGGGCGGGGTTGACGCGGCTGGCGTAGGCGAAGGTTTCGCGCACCAGCCCGTTGAAGGCCTGCCGGTTGACCTCGCATTGCTTCAGCCGGCGGGCCTGCCGATTGTGCAGCACCGTGAGGTAGATGTGGAGCGCCGCCAGTGCCGCCAGCACCACCGCCAGCATGAGCTGGACGGCGGCGAGGGCGGGCATCAGGGACGGGCGTCGAGGACCCATGTCCCGAGGCTAGGCCGCGGAGCGTGGTGATTCCAATGCCAACTTGGCGGACGCCGCCCCCCCGGCCTGCCGGACGACACAAACTCCGTTGCCGTCATGGGGACGCCGCATACCCTCGCACCCGATGCATTCGTCGTTTCCCGCCCGTCGTTCCCGCCGCTTGCGGAGGCATCCGGCCCTGCGTGCGCTGGTTGAGGAAACCCGGCTGGAAACCACCGACCTGATTGCCCCCCTGTTCGTCAAGGACGGTGGACCGGGGCCGGATCCCGTGGACTCCATGCCCGGCGTGGTTCGCTGGCCGCTGGCCGATCTTGGTGCGCAGGCCGTCGCAATTGCGGCATTGGGCATTCCCGGCGTGATCCTGTTTCCCGTGACGGAGGCCGGGTTGAAGGATGACCGGGGATCCGCGGCATTGGATCCGGAGGGCCTGATCCCGCGCGCCGTCCGTGCAATCAAGTCCGCCGCACCCGATCTGCTGGTGTTTACCGACGTCGCCCTGGATCCCTACACCCGCCACGGTCATGATGGTGTATTGACGGCCGATGGGCGGGATGTGGACAACGACGCCACGGTAACCTTGCTGGCGGCCATGGCGGTGCTGCATGCGGGGGCGGGTGCGGACTTTGTGGCGCCGAGCGACATGATGGACGGCCGGGTGGGGGCCATTCGGCGGGCGCTCGATGACTCGGGGAACGTGCATGCCGGGATCCTTGCGTACGCCGCGAAATTCGCCTCGAGCTATTACGGACCCTTCCGCGACGCCGTGGGCAGCGCGGCGGCTGCCGGGACGTCTTCCCTGGACAAGCGGACCTATCAGATCAATCCCGCCAACCGCCGCGAGGCGATCCTCGACGCGCTGCTGGATGAAGCCGAGGGAGCGGACATGCTGATGATCAAGCCCGCCGGGCCGTACCTTGACGTGATTGCCGAATTGCGGCGTGAAACCCGGCTGCCCCTGGTGGCCTACCAGGTCAGCGGAGAGTACTCCCAGATCCATGCGGCGGCCCGTCTGGGCTGGCTCGACCTGGAGCGCACGCGCGACGAATCGCTCCTCGCCATCAAGCGCGCGGGTGCGGATGTCCTGGTGACCTACTTCGCCCGGGAGGTCGCCGCGGGATGGCCCCGCTGAGGGGGGGCGGAGTCCGGATGGCCGCGCGGATGATGGGCGAGGCGGTCGCCATCCCCGGTTGATGTCCGGCGGTTGCTCACGCACGTCGGATCCCGCCACGTTGCGGCACTCCGGAAGATTTGGATTGCGAATTGAAATTTATCCGACACTTTCCCGCGCCGTTTCGGGGCGCAAATGCCGCTCCCGAGACTCAAAAACTGATTAAGACTGTAATTGATTTGAAATCCCTAATGTACAATTCACGCTCCAACTCGATTCGATCGTTGACCCCGGCCGTGTTGTTGGCGGTTGCCATCGCGGTGCCAGCCTCGGCGGATTACCCCAACCTTGCCACCGTCGCAGCCACTGACTCCGTTGCAACCCTGGCCAATCCGGGATACCTGGCTGCGGCGGGCAGCTTTCTCGGAAACATCAATGGCAGTTCCTGGGAGTTGACCGCGCTCAGCGAGGTGTTCGGCGCCTACTCCCAGGAACCATGGGTGTACCAAGGCAAATCAGATGATCTCGATTTCGGTCCTTTCACCGGTAATCCCGAGACAACTCAAGGAATCTTGACGTTTGCAACGCCTCAAACCGGGCTCTTTGTGTTGGGGCTCAAAGGGGGGAACTCGTACAGTTGGTATTTGTTCAATGGGGGTGCGGACGGCATCGAGTCGCTCAATTTTGACACTTTGGGAATCCAGAAGGGCAACCGGAATCCGGGTCCCGAGCTGAGTCATGCGAATCTCTACACCGCCCACATCGCGGTTCCGGAACCCGAGCAGTGGACCGTGATCTTCGGGGGTCTCGCCGCCGCCGGCTTCGTCCTGCGCCGCCGTCGGCAGTAGCTTCTTTCATCTTCCCCGGCAAGATGTCCCGCCGCCGCGGGCATTCTTGCCGGGCCGGTCACTCCTTCCAGCGGCGGCCCATAACCTTTGGCTCCGGATCGTGCATCCCGGAGCATGGCGGAAGCGCGGTGGAGCGCGTCCGGGGGCGGGTCTCGACCGCTCTCGACAGAGGCCCCGTCCGGCGCGCTCGAGGTTTTCAGCACTTGTCCGCGCTGAAGGTTCGCCGTCCTTGCTGGTTCCAGCGACGGCGCATTCCAGCGAGCTGAACAATTTGGGGCAGCGAACGGCTCCGCGCGCGCTAAGTTTCTCCGCAGTCCGCATACAATCAGCACGCATTCCGCATCCCGGAGTCCACGGGTCCCGCTGCTTGCCAGCTGGGGAGATTGCGGAAAGGCTCGCCGGGTGCATCCACTCCTGAGTGTTCGGACGCTTGTCCGCTCCTTCGGTGCCGTGCGTGCGGTGGATGGGGTTTCGTTTGAGGTGCGGGCCGGGGAAATCTACGGACTCCTCGGCCCCAACGGTGCCGGCAAGACGACCACGCTTTCCCTCATCGCCGGACTGCTGAAGCCCGAGTCCGGGGAGATTGAGGTGGACGGGCAGCCGTTCTGGGCGGACCCACCGCGTGCCCAGCGGATCATGGGCGTGGTGCCGCAGGAGGTGGCGCTCTATGAGGAACTCTCCGGGCGCGACAATCTGGAATTCTGGGGGCGGCTGGCCGGGTTGTCCGCCCCTGCGTCCCGGGCCCGTGCCGCGGAACTGCTCGTTGCGCTGCACCTGACGGATCGCGGCGCGGATCCCGTGCGCCGGTACTCCGGCGGCATGAAGCGCCGGATCAACATCGGATGCGCCCTGCTGCACCAGCCCCGACTGCTCCTCCTCGACGAGCCCACGGTGGGCATTGATCCCCAGGCCCGTGCCGGAATTCTTGGGTTCATCCGTCAGCTGGCGGCGGGAGGAACCGCGATTCTTTACACGACCCACTATCTGGAGGAGGCCGAGGACCTGTGCCACCGCATTGGCATCATGGACAAGGGACGGGTGTTCGCCGAGGGCACGCTGGAGGAATTGCGGCAGCGCCTGGGCGGGGAGCGCGTCTTTGTGCTCGATGGCTCATGGGCCAATGAGGATCCCTCCACCTGGCCCGGGTTCGCCTCAGAGTTTCGGGTGCTGCGGAAGACCGATCGCCAGTTGACCGTGGCACCCACCGCAGCGCGCGATCCGGCCGGGGATCTGCGCCGCCTCCTCGCGCTCCCGATCCGGATCGAAAACCTCACACTCAAGCAGCCCAGCCTGAACGAGGTGTTCCTGCAGCTCACCGGACGGGACCTCCGGGAGTGACACGACCATGTTGCCCACGCTCATCGCGAAGGACCTGCGTCGCGCCATGCGGAATCCGGTGCCGTACCTCGTCCAACTGGGGGTGCCCCTGCTCATGACGGCACTGCTGGGCGCCGTGTTTGGTGGCTCCAACCCCGGTGAAGGCGGCCTTGGACGCATCCGCGTTGCGCTGGTGGACGAGGAGGACTCGCTCCTCGGCCGGCTCGTGCGGGGCGCGGGGGGCCAGGGGTCGGCCGGCCGACACCTCGACGTCGAAGTGTTGCCCCGGGACGAGGCCCTGAGGCGGGTCACGGACAACCGGGCGAGCGCCGCGCTCGTCATCCCGGACGGCTTTACCCGCGACTACCTGGCGGGACGCGCGGTCGCATTGACCCTGGTCAAGAACCCCGCGCAGTCCATTCATCCGGCCGTTGTTGAGGAATTGCTCGCCACCGGCACCACGCTGCTCGACGCGGTGCAGCGCAACTTCCAGGACGACCTCGCCCTCTGGAACGGGCTCTTCTCGTCCAACCGCAAGCCGGGCTGGACGGAGGTCGCCAGCGCCGTGGAGGCATCGGCGAGACGCCTGGGCAGTTTCGGTGAGCGGCTGGGTTCGCTTCCGGTCTGGTATCGGGAGGAATCCGCGGCCTCCACGGACTCCGCGACGGCGTCCGCGCCGCCGTTCAATCTGTTTGCGTTCCTGCTCCCTGGCCTGGCGGCGATGTTTCTCTTGTTCCTTGCGGACGTCGCCATGCGGGATCTGACGCGCGAAATCCAGCAGGGTACGTTCCAGCGCTTTTGCACCCTGCCGCCCGGACCGGCGGTGTTCGTGGCGTCAAAGTTCCTGTTCACCTTCGTGGCGGTCGTGCTGGGCGCCGTGATCCTGCTCGGCGGCGGCACCCTCCTGTTTGGTATCGCCTGGCGTTCACCGGGGGCGATGACCGTGCTCACCCTGACCCTTTCCCTGTTCTGTGCCGGCCTGCTGGCGTTTCTGGCCGCGATGCTGGGATCCGGTCGCCGCGTTGAGGTCTTCAACGGCGTGGTGCTCATGCTGCTGGGATTGTTGTCCGGATGCGCCTTTCCCGCCCAGTCTCTCCCGGCATGGCTTCGGGAGCAGGTGACACCGCTCATGCCGCCGGCATGGTTCGTCGGTGCGGTTCGGAGCGTGCAGTTTGACGACGCGGGCGCCGTCACCTGTCTGGCGGCCTCGGCGAAGCTCGCGGCGACCGGACTGTTGCTGGGCGCCGTTGCCGCATGGGGTTTCCGTCGGCGGTTGCGTCGCGGAACCCTGTAACTTCCGGGTTGTGATGCCATCCTCACCCCACGACCGCGGCGCCCCGGAGCGTCGCCTCGCAACGTGCCGGCGGATGCTGCGGGCGATGCTGCTGATCGGCCACAACGACCTGCGGATGTTCCTGCGCAATCGGGCGCTGGTCGTGTGGTTGTTCGTGATGCCGGTCGCGTTTGTGTTCTTTATGGGATTCGCGAACCGGGGTCCCGGTGCGCCGTCGGCGCCCCGGCCTTCCGTGCTCGTGGAAAACCTGGATGAGGGTCCCCTGGGGTCGGTGTTCCTTGAGGGTTTGGGGGCTCAGGGTCTGGACGTCCTGCCGCCCTCCGATGCCGCCGGCGCGCGCCGCGGGATCCGGGTGCCTGCCGATTTCAGCCGGACCATCCGTGCGGGGCGCCAGGGTTTGGTGGAGACCTTCACGGTGAAGGGGATCGAGGAGGACCCGGCATCGGCCCTGGTCGCGCTGCGTGTGGCGCGGGCTTTGATTGCGATGAACTCGGACCTGGTGGAACTGGCGGCGGCCCACCCGGGAGAGCCAGCCGACGCCGGGGCGTTGCGCGCCCTGCGGGAGCGTCCACCCGTCGTGCGTCTGGAGTCCGCGTTCGCCGGGCGAAGGCCGGCACCCAGCGGCTTCGGATTTTCGCTGCCCGGAGTGATGGTGATGTACCTGATGATGAACCTGCTGGTTTTCGGCGGCACGACGGTTTCGGGCGAGCGCAGGAGCGGGGTGCTCCGCCGCATCGGGACCCTGCCGGTGGGTCGCGGCGCCCTGGTCTTGGGGAAGATCCATGGCCTGATGTTGCTGGCCATCGTGCAGGTGGGGGTGTTGCTTCTGGCGGGGCGCTATCTGTTCCACGTCCCGATGGGGGGAGCCCCGGTGGCCCTCCTGTTGGTGCTGATGACCTACGCCTGGGTGGCGGCGTCGCTGGGCGTCCTGATCGGATCCCTGGTTCGTGCGGAGGACAAGGTGGTGGGGCTGTGTGTGCTCGTCAGTCTGGTGATGGCCGCGCTGGGAGGTTGCTGGTGGCCCATTGAGCTGGTGCCCCCCGCGCTGCAGCAGGTGGCGCACGCCCTGCCGACCGGGTGGGCCATGGACGCCCTGCACCAGTTGATCACGTTTGGCAGCGGATGGTCGGGCATCCGGCAGCCGTTGCTGGTGCTGTTCGGTTTCGGCGCGGCCGCCAATCTCGCCGCCATCCGCTGCTTTCGCAGTTGAGCGCGACGGTGGATTCGTTGGCCGCAGGCCTCTCGCCGGAGGCAGGCGGGTCCGTATCTGGGCGCCAGGGTCCCGGTCCTGAATCCAGACGACGGTGCGGCGGTCCACGTCCCGGAAGTTGTCGCGTGCATTCCAGAAACGGGATCGAGCGTTACGTCAGGAGCCTCGGCCCGGCCCCCTCATGCACTAACGATCCTCCACTGCCTGTCGCGGTACATCGCGGAGGTACGCGTCTCCAAGGGCGACCAGATCCGATGCCCGCCAGCCGTAACAGAGGCGTCCGCGGTGGGGAAAGATGAACTCGGGCTGGACCGGCAGGGCGGGATCAGGCCGGCGGCGGTGGATCGCAACAATCAAGCCGTCCGGATGCCGCTCGGCCCAGGCCTGTGCCCCGGTCTCGGTCAGGGCGTCCACCGCGCGATTGAGGCGGCCGCCAAAGGTGAACTGCCCCTCGTAGCCGCCCAGAACGCCGACTGCGCGTCCGGCAGCCTGCGCTGCCGCCACCCGTTGCGCGGTGGGGCCCTGGTCATACCGATCATGCTGGGCGCCAAAGAACGCCGCCTGACCGAGTCCCAGCAGGCACACGGACAGTCCCGCCACGGTGGCGACCCGGAAGTGCAGCAGGCGCGGCCGGTCCGCGAGGAACAGAACTCCCAAAATGGCCACCGGGAGGCCCCAGGCGGGGTTCCAATCGCCGAGGGCATTGGCGAGCGACATGGAGGTGATGCCGCGTCCGTCCAGGCCTGCTGCCGCCGGCCGGGCGATCAGCATCCCAAAACCCGCGGCGATCGCGAGGCCTCCGAGGATTCCCCGGGCCGGTCGCGCGTCCTGGAACGGCACCGCGTCGAGGCCGCGCGCGAGCAGAAGCGCCACCATTGGGAACAGGGGCAGGAGGTATTGAGGTTGCTTGCCGCTGATGAGGGAGAAGATCACAAGCGCGGCGACCCCGACGCTGGCGATGAACCGGACTCCCGGTTCCCTGACGAGCTGGCGGACTCCCCTCGCCGCCTCCCATGTGCCGCCCCAAAGGGTCCAGGGAAAAAGAATGACGGGCAGCATCACCAGGTACCACCAGATGGGTTTGGCGTGCTGAAACGATCCCACCACGCGGCCGGCATGCTGACCGAAGAACAGCATCCGGGAGAACTCCGGTCCGCCAGCTCGGGCGGCGGGGATTGCCCAGGCGAGGGCGATGGCTCCGCCGGTCACCAGGGCCAGCAGTCCGCCGCCATACCATCGGGCCCATGACCGGGGTCCGGCCGGCAACCAGATGGGGGCCAGGACCACCGGGAGCCCGGCATGGAGCAAGGCGACGGGTCCCTTGAAAAGGATGCCGAGCCCGATGCCAAGGCCGGCCAGGCCCCATCCCGAGATCGCCTGGCCGTCCGCGGCCCGCAGCACTCCCAGCCAGGCGAGCAGCACCGCCATGGTGAGGGGCAGGTCAAAAAAGATGAGGCTGGAGAACAGTGCGAAGAGCGCGGTGCCCGCGAGGAGGACGGGAGCCAGGGCGGCAACCGACGGTCGGTCGGGCCAAAGGCGGAGCCCGATCCGGGCGGTCAGGGGGAGGGCGGCGAGTCCCAGGAGGGGCGCCACGAGCCTTGCCCAGTGCTCATGGACGCCCAGGACGCTCCAGCCAGCGCCCATCAGCCAGAAGAGGAGGGGTGGCTTGTGATGATAGGGAACCCCATTGAGGTGCGGCACGAGCCATTGGCCGTCCCGAAACATCTCCCAGGCCACTGCCGTATAGCGGGTCTCATCCAGGGGAAGCAGCGGTCGCGCAAGCAGGCCCCCGACGCAGGCGATGGACCACAGCACGGCTGCCGTCAGGAGCCCGCGCCGAACTTCCGGGGGTGTCCCGACTCCGGGTTGCCAATGTGTCTTCAGGACGGGGCGGATGGTCGCAGCCGGAGTGAAGACATACCAGCCCACGGGTGGGGCGGCGCTGCATTTTTGCCGGGATGCGGAAGGGTTCGTGGAGCATTGCATGATCCCACCCGCTCCATCAGGACCTGAGGCGCTCGGGCAATCGCCCCGATTCGCGTCAGGAGTCTCCACCAGGCGAGCTCGTGGTTCTGCGTACGGCGCGGCGGGAGCCTTGCCCCACCGGAGCGGGCCGACCCACCGAAGCGGGCCGACCGGTTGACCTGTCCCTCTGGCCGTGCGGGCACCCTTATTGACCTGTGCCCCTGGCCGTGAGCCCCAAGAGGACTTGAGGCGCTCGGGCAATCGCCCCGATTCGCGTCAGGAGTCTCCACCAGGCGAGCCTGTCGTTTTGCGTACGGCGCGGCGGGAGCCTTGCCCCACCGGAGCGGGCCGACCGGTTGACCTGTCCCTTTGTCCGTGCGGGCACCCTTATTGACCTGTCCCTCTGGCCGCGGGCAATCGCCCCGATTCGCGTCAGGAGTCTCCGCCAGGTGAGCTCGTGGTTCTGCGTACGGCGCGGCGGGAGCCTTGCCCCACCGGAGCGGGCTGAGCGGTTGACCTGTCCCTCTGTCCGGTCCCCTGGTCGTGAGTCGCCCGGCCCAAAAGGACTTGAGGCGCTCGGGCAATCGCCCGATTCGCGTCAGGAGTCTCCGCCAGGTGAGCTCGTGGTTCTGCGTACGGCGCGGCGGGAGCCTTGCCCCACCGGAGCGGGCCGACCGGTTGACCTGTCCCTCTGTCCGTGCGGGCACCCTTATTGACCTGTCCCTCTGGCCGTGAGCCCCAAGAGGACTTGAGGCGCTCGGGCAATCGCCCGATTCGCGTCAGGAGTCTCCGCCAGGTGAACTCGTGGTTCTGCGTACGGCGCGGCGGGAGCCTTGCCCCACCGAAGCGGGCCGACCCACCGGAGCGGGCTGAGCGGTTGACCTGTCCCTCTGTCCGATGCGCACTGGTCCGGGTGTCCGGGGAGAATTGCATTGACCGTCGGTAGATGAGGCGAAAGGTGGAGTGGTTCCCCATGAAAAGGTTGTTCTGTCCTGCGGTTCCGGGAGGGGTTCCGGGCCCTCGCCGGAGGTTTCTGCCGGGCTTCACGCTGATTGAGTTGCTGGTGGTCATCGCGATCATTGCGATCCTCGCCGGCATGCTGTTGCCGGCTTTGACCAAGGCGCGTCGCCGCGCGCTCGAGGCCAACTGCCTCTCCCATTTCCGCCAATGGGCTCTGGCGGCCAATCTCTACGCCAATGACGACGGACGGGGCCGTCTGCCCAGCTACGGCGAGATTGGCAACAACCCGTGGGACGTCGCCCATTCCCTGGTATCGGGGATGCAGCAGTATGGCCTGACGGTGCCGATGTTTTTCTGCCCGGCACGGCCGGGCGAGCTCACCGAGGCGCGGACCTGGCTGCAGCGGAATCGCCGGCGTGCCCTCGCGAGCAACGAGGACCTGCGCTTCTACTACGATCAGCGCTGGCCGTTTGGATTCGCCATCATGCAGCACAGTTGGTGGGTGCCCCGCAGTGGTCGCGCCGGGTTTCGCATCACGGCCAACACAACGCGGGTCAACACCAACGCGTTCGATGAGGGATGGCCCGCGCGGTTGGAAGACCCCGGCGCCTCGGTCAGTCCCATCATCACCGACACGCTTTACCGCGACGGCTTCATCACAAATCTCTCCCAGGCGTGGGGCGGCCACCCGACGCGACGGGTGGATTCCGGCTTTCAGATCCAGGGCGGAGAGGCCGAGTCCATCAGCCGTGGATTTGCCGATGGTCACGCCGACCTGGCGCGGCGCCCGCGGATCGTGTGGCGGCACTTCGGCAACTGGACAAGCTTCTACTGAAGCGGGCATCCCTGTTGCGCTGTCCCTTTGTTTGCTGCGTACGGCGCGGCGGGAGCCTTGCCCCACGGAGTTGGGCTCAGGGCGTGGCGGCAGCGGCGGCCTCGCGCTGGAACAGTTGGCGGATCACGTTTTCGATCGGCACCTCCTCGACGCTGAAATCGCTCACGGGAAGGCCGTCGAGCAGCAGCTTCACGGCGGGGATGACGCGGTCTCGGGCCACCTTCAGCCGGACCCCGTCGGGCAGACGTTCGAGCACCTCGCCCGCGCCGGGCGGGACCGCAGGCATCGTGGCGGCCCCGGCCGGATCCCACCGCACGGTCACGATCTTGTACCGGGCAAAGCGGTCGAGAATGGCGTCGAGACGGCCGTCGAAAAAGACCGTGCCGTGATCCACGATGATCACCCGCTCGCACAGTTCGCGGATGTCCGCCATGTAGTGGCTGGTCAGCAGGATCGTCGTGCGTCGGGTCCGATTGTGGTTGCGCAGGAACTCGCGGACGACCTGGGAGGAGACCACGTCCAGACCGATGGTGGGCTCGTCGAGGAACAACACCCTGGGTTGATGCAGCAGGGCGGCGATCAGCTCGCACTTCATGCGCTCCCCGAGCGACAGCTCCCGGACGGGTGTCGTGAGCTGCTCGCGCACGTTGAGCAGGGTGCTCATTTCCTCCACGGTCCGTTCCGCATCCGCCCGAGGCAGGCCGTAGATCCGCGCGTTGAGGTGCAGCGACTCCCGGGCCGGCAGGTCCCACCAGAGCTGGTTCTTCTGCCCCAGCAGCAGTGCGAACTGACGCCGGTAGCCGTCCTTGCGTTCCCATGGGGTGAATCCGAGGACCCGTGCCGCGCCGGAGGTGGGATACAGCAGACCCGACAGCATCTTCAGCGTGGTCGTCTTGCCGGCACCGTTGGGCCCGAGGAAGCCCACGAACTCGCCCTCCTCGACGCGGAAGCTGACCTCCTTGACGGCGTGAACGGTTTCATAATCGCGACGAAACAGTCCGCGGATGGCCCCGCCGAGCCCTGGGGCCTTCCGCGCCGTCCGGAAGGCCTTGGTCAATCCCTCCACTTCGATCACCGCCATTGAGGCGAGTCTGGCCCGGACCCGCAGGGAGGCCAGATGGAATTCACCCGGGTGCGGCGGATCATGGATTCTCGGACCCGCATCCGATCGCTCCGGCGGGACAGGTCATGGAGATCGTGTCGCAAAATCTGGGGATCCATTGCGGTTCGCCTGGAGGACGGGGCCCCCTCAGGGTGGGGACCGCCATGACGTCTGCGCTTCGGATCCACGAAATGACCGTTTCGGAACGTCCCCGGGAGCGCCTGCTGGAGCGCGGGGCAAGGGCGCTGAACAGTCCGGAACTGCTGGCCATCCTGTTGCGGACCGGGGTTTCCGGTGCCTCGGCGGTGGAGGTGGGGCAGCGGCTGATGCAGCAGTTTGGGGCGCTTGGAGGAATTGCGCGGGCGCCTGTGGACCAGCTGGTCGCGGTGCGGGGCATCGGGCGCGACAAGGCGGTGGTGCTCAAGGCGGCATTCGAGCTGGCGGCCCGGTTGTCGGATGAGAAGCGGCGCGCGAGTCCGGTCCTCGACCACCCCGATGCCGTGGCGGGGTTGTTGCGGGACGAATTGTCGCTCCTCGACACCGAACGGTTTGTGGTGTTGCTGGTGGACACGCGCCGGCACCTGATGCGCATCGAGGAGGTTGGCCGGGGGCTGCTGGACAGCGTGCTGGTCCATCCCCGCGAAGTGTTCCGGCCCGCCATCATTGGCGGCGCACATGCCGTGATCGTGGCGCACAACCATCCCACCGGGGATCCGACCCCGAGCGAGGCCGACCTCCGGACGACGCGGGACCTGATCCGGGCCGGCCAGTTGCTCCGGATCGAAGTGCTGGACCATATCATCATCGGACGGCCGGGTGCGGACCGGTCGCGGGATTTTTGTTCGCTGAAGGAACTCGGGCAGTTCTACTCGTAAGGCGTTCGTCGCGCCGCCGCATGATCCATCCCACCGCCTGCGTCCATCCCGCCGCCCGGCTCGGCCTCCGCTGCGAGATCGGCCCTCATGCGGTTGTGGACGCGCAGGTGGTGCTGGGGGCGGACAACCACATCGGTCCAGGGGTCTACCTGACCGGTCACACGGAAATCGGCGACCGCAACCGTTTCCACGCCGGCTGCGTGGTCGGGGATGCGCCGCAGGATGCCAAGTACGCCGGCGGTCCGACCCGTCTGCGCATCGGGCACGACAACACGGTTCGCGAGCACGCCACGATCCATCGCTCCAACCAGGAGACCGAGGATACGGTGATCGGGGACGGAAACCTGCTGATGGTGGGAAGTCACGTCGGGCACAATGCGCGGGTGGGCAACGGCGCGGTTCTGGCCAATGGCGCACTTCTGGCGGGGCATGTGGAGGTCGGGGACCGGGCGTTTGTTTCGGGCAATTGCTTGGTGCATCAATTCTGCCGGATCGGCCGGCTCGCCCTGATGCAGGGTGGCTCGGCGATCAGCCTCGACCTTCCGCCGTTCTGCGTGGCCTGGGGTGAGAACCGGTTGGGCGGGCTGAATGCGGTCGGTCTCCGCCGGGCCGGTGTCTCCGCCGAGGACCGCCTGATCCTGCGCCGGGCGTATCACCGGCTGTTCCGCTCGCGCGACCGCCGCGTCGTCGCGCTGGCCGCGGTCCGCGAATCGCTCGGGGGGCATCCGCTCGTGGACGAACTGCTTCGCTTCGTCGAGTCCAGCCGCCGGGGCGTCTGCGCGGGGTCAGGGCGCGCGGCGTCGGTTGGGGGATGACGCGGGGTGGAGCCGGGGCGGTTCCCGGATTAACCCGGCGTCATGGAACCGCACGCAACCATTCACCCGCCGCAATCCCGCTTTGTGTGCGGTCTGCCTTGCGGCATGCTGCGCGGGCGGCATGGGCAACATTTTCGGTCAGTTGTTCCGGATCACCACCTGGGGGGAGTCCCATGGGGGTGGTGTCGGGGTGGTTGTGGATGGCTGTCCTCCCCGGTTGGCCCTGACCGAGGAGGATATTCAGCCCGAACTGGATCGCCGCCGGCCTGGACAATCCCGGATCACGACGCCCCGCAAGGAGTCCGACACCATCCGCATCCTGAGCGGGACATTTGAGGGACGGACCCTTGGCACGCCGATCTCGATGTGGGTGCCGAACGAGGACCAGCGTCCCGAGGCGTATTCGGAGATGGCGACCAAGTTCCGGCCGTCGCACGCGGACTACACCTACCAGTCCAAGTACGGAATTCGTGCCTGGCCCGGGGGCGGTCGCAGCAGCGCACGCGAGACCATCGGTCGGGTCGCCGCCGGCGCGATTGCGCGCAAGCTGTTGCGCGAACGCTGGGGGGTGGACGTGCTGGCGTGGGTTTCGCGGGTGCAGGATCTGGAGGCGACCGTGGACCACGCGACGGTCACCCGGGAGCAGGTGGAGGCCACCATGGTGCGCTGTCCGGACCTGGCGGTTGCGGACGAGATGATCGCGCGCATTGAGGCAGTGCGGGCGGAGGGGGACAGCGTCGGCGGCCTGATCACCGGCATTGCCCGGGGAGTGCCGCCGGGATGGGGTTCTCCAGTGTTCGACCGGCTCGAAGCCGACCTGGGCAAGGCGATGTTGTCGCTGCCGGCAACCAAGGGGTTCGAGATTGGCAGCGGGTTTGGCGGCGTGTCGCTGACGGGCCGCCAGCACAACGATGCCTTCCACAACGTCGCCGGCCGGGTGCGGACCCGCACCAACCGGAGTGGCGGCGTCCAGGGCGGCATCTCCAACGGGGAGCTCCTCTATTTTCGGGTGGCCTTCAAGCCGGTGGCCACGGTGATGCACGAACAGGACACCGTGGACGTCCAGCTTCAGGACACCACCCTCAAGGGTCGTGGACGCCACGATCCCTGCGTGCTGCCGAGGGCCGTCCCCATGGTGGAGGCCATGACCGCGCTGGTGCTGGTGGACCATGCGCTGCGTCATGAGGCGCAATGTGGCCCGTTCTCCCCGGGTGCTGTAGCCACGCCGTGATCCGGATCAGGATCGGACTGGGGGTCATCGGTTCGGATCCATTCGAGGACGATACGTGCGGCGGCTGCCGGGCGCGTGGCGAGCACCGTGTGGTCGGACGCCCAGATTATGCGGTGTCCAACCCACCCGGGGACCCGGCGCCGCAGCCACGGAGAGACCAACGGCCAGGGGACCACCGGATCCCCAAAGCCGGTCAGACTCCAGACCGGTATCGTGCAGGTTGCAGCCACCGGACGCGGATCCGCGGCGGCAAGCAGTTGCAACCGGTGCATGACGGCATCCCGATCCCCCGGTTCCAGACGCCTCCTCACAAACTCCTGGATGCCGGCGCGGGCTTCCGGAGATCGGCGATGCAAGAGGCCTGCGACCCGGGCGTAACCGGAAAGCAACCGGCGCAACAGGCCGTCGGGCAGTCTGAGGCCAAGGACTCGGGCCAGCCGCGCAAGCCGCGGGATGGGGTACCGGACAAATCCTCCGGCTAGGATGATTCCACGGATCCGGAAGTTGGTGGGAGTGTTCGGCAACTCCAGAAGAGCCCAGGCCACTAGGGATCCAAAGGATTCTGCGAGCAGGTATCCTTCCACGATGCCTGCGGAATTGAGCGCCGCCTGAACCGCCCGTGCGTGATCCGCGAGAGTCCAGATGCTGGTGCGCGGGTATTCGAACTCCACGAGGCGAACCCGTTGATGGACGGCGTTACGAAATTCGCCCAGGAGCGTCCAGTCCCCGTGCAGTCCGGGCAGGTAAATCAGTGCGGTCGCCTCCGGCTTGCCGTGAACCTGCAGGCTGAGTCGTCCGCTGTCGGCGCCGTGTCCGGAGAAGGGCGGCGGGCGGCCCGTATTCATTCCCCGGCGGTTTCATCCATGGCGCGTTCCTGTTCCTCCGAGGGGACGAACACGGCTAGGATTCCGGCCAGCAGGGCCATGGGCCACTGCCAGACCGGAAGGAATGCGGCGAGGAGCAAGCCGGCGTTGCCGGGCCGTCGTGGCAGCAACCCGAGGTATCCCACGGCGCCAAAAACGGCGGCGATGAGGGTGAGCGCCAGCACCATGCGGCCCACCCAGCGGCGCCGGGCGGCACGCGCGGCGATCGGGAAGAGGACAAATGGCGACAACCCCCAGACTCCCAGGAGCAGTCCCGTGCCGCGCCACGGGTCCTCCGGGCCGTGTCCGCCAACCAGGGCGACCAGTGGCATCGCCGCACCGAGCAGCGTCAGGACGAGTGTGGGGATGAACACCGGCGATGGGGGCGATGGATTCAGGGCACGGGACTCAGATCAATCAGTCGAAGCGTCGGGCCGCGGGTCTCAAACATCCGGATGGCAGCCTGATCCAGGGAGTCCACCCGGCGGTCGCGGTTGATGTCGAAGGGCGAGGTGATGGGGGCCGGGTTCAACGCGCTGCGGGGATTCATCCGCACCCGGATCAGGTCGTTCGATGTGACCCCGGGGCTGGCGAAGTCGTCCAGGGTGTCGCCGGGCGAACTGCCGATGTAAAACGTGTCGGCGGACTGGATGCCCGTGCGCGGCGAGGGGAGGAGGCTGACCTCCACCCAGCGGTCGCTGATGGATCCGTCCGGCCAGAGGAGCGTCACGCGGTCGGATCCGGCAACACCGGCAGCCCGGCGCAGGGTGATGCTGGAGGGGGCCGGTCCCGCAGCCCAGCCGGCCGGCCGGTCGTCATTGCCGACCCGTACCCGGATGTCGGAAGCCAGCGGCAGGGCGGGAAGCCGCCAAATGTCGAGCATCAGGCCGTTGATCCCGCGTGGATAGCTGGAGATGTTGCCGAGTGTGGACGGGCGGCCGGCGAACAGGACCTCCTTGTTGATGGCGATCGCCCGGTCGTCGGCAGCGTTGGGCGAGGGATCGTCGCCGTCGAAGGCCGATGCGTTGTAGAAAAGGTGTCGGGCGACGATGTAGGTGGAGCCCGTGATGAACTGCTGGAGGAGATCCACCGCGTCGTTGTGGATGAGGTCGGTGGCCAGCGGGGGCATGCGGACCGCCCCCGACTGGGCGATGCGCTGCCACAGGATGGACCGGCGAAAGTCGCCGGGACGGATCATGCGCGCTCCGTCAATCCCCAGGTCTTCGGTGACGGGCCCGTTGATGATGCCCGAGCTGCCGAACGGGATTTCATAACGGGCATCCCAGTTGCCGCGGCCCACGCCGCCATCCCGGTGGCAGTAGGCGCAGTTCGCATCGAGGTAGGATCGGAACCGGTGCTCAAGGTCCGCCGTGGAGTCCTCGAGCGCGACCAGCCGGGGCATTGAGGCGGGATCCGTCACCGGGGGTTGCAGCGCTCCCAGCTGGCTCAGGTGGATCAACTGGTTGACGGGGGTGCCGTTGCGGGTCGAGGCAAGATTCAGCTGCCGGGTGCTGAAGCCGAGGGCGTAGCCGGCGGCGCCATTGTGGCAGATCAGACATTCGGAGCGTCCCGGGTACCGCCAGATCTGCGTCCGCACGGCGCCAGCGTCCTCAATGTAGAGTTCCTCGTTCAACCCCTCGTCGGGCACGAGATCGGCGTCGGAATTGTCCTCCCGCCACCGGTAGGTGAAACCGTGGGCGGCCTGGCCGGACTTCACCAGGAAGCGCGTCTCGAGGCGACGCCGGGTGGTGGGATTGCCCCGGATCTGCTCGATGTCGAAGTGCTTCACCCAGACGGTTCCGGCCGGGAAGGTCCACTGATCGGCGCCGTCGCGGCGGATTGTGGAGGTGGCGTCCTGGAAGAAGAACCAGCGGCGTTTGATGGCGTGGTCGGACCAGAAGGGGGACGCGACGTCGTACGGTTCCATCCCAGCCCGGGGGACGAGTCCGGCGAGGCTGGCGAAGACCCCGGTTTCGCTGAGGGTCGGAGGCAGGGTGGTGCCTTCGCCGGTGGCCCGGATCAGGCGCGAGATGCGTCCACCATTGCGCTGCACCACCAGGACCTCGCCGGTGCCGGGGTGGAAACCAAACCCGGTGGGTCCGTAGTCGGCGGTGAGCAGTTTGGTGACCACCGGCCGGGCGGCGCCCTGGAAGGTCATGGACCAGAGGTGTGCGGACACGTAGTCACCAAACACGTATTTTCCCGTAAGCGAGGGGTAGTTGGTGCCGCGAACCACCACGCCACCGATCACGGCCTGCCCCTGAAGGTTGGGGTCGCCACCGCTGCGGGTGTATTCGTACAGCGGCGGGATGTGGACCATTCCCGCGGGCGGAGGGCCGTAGGGTGAGACCTCATTCGTGAGGGACCCCTCAAAATGCACCCAGCCGTAGTTGCCGCCCCGGACGATCCGGTTCACCTCCTCGCGCCGCGTCCCGCCCACGTCTCCGGCGTACAATTCCCCGGTCTGGCGATCAAAGTGGATCCGGTGGGGGTTGCGCAGGCCCACGGCCCAGAACTCGGTCCGCACCTCCTCGGGGCGCACCGCCCGGCCGAGAAAGGTGGTGGCTCCAATGAACGGATTGTCCGGCGGAATCCAGTACCCCGTCCCGACGGACGGATGCGGATTCGGTGCCAGGCTGCCGGCCCGGCCATCCACATCCAGCCGGAGAATCCCGGAGAATAGACCGCCGTCAATCCGCTGGGAGGTGCGGTAGGGATCGTTCTGCGCCCCCTCGTCGCCGATGGGCACGTAGAGATAGCCATCCGGACCAAAGTGGATGTCCCCGGCCTGATGGATCGGATCACGGTCGGCCTGGGCGAACAGCACCTGCTCGGAATCGGGAAGGGCCCGGTGGGGGTTTGCGGGGTCGCTAACAAAGCGGGACAGGGTGATGAACGTCCGGCTGATCTCCCGGTTGGTCCGCGTGTAGTAGACGTAGAACTGCCGGTTGACCCGGTAGTTTGGGTGAAAGGCGAGCCCAAGCAGCCCGGATTCCCCCTCGGAATAGGTGTCGGCACTGAGATCGAGGAAGACGGTACGGGTCGGAGCCAGCAGATTGGTGATGACCAGGACGCGGCCGGATTGCCCTGTGATGAACAATTCGTTGGTCGCACCCGGCGGGACCGCCAGTCCGACGATTCGATCCGTCCGAAACGGGAATTCAACCTCCGGAAAGGCGTCCACCAGCACGAATTCCGTTGCCGGGGGTTCGATCGGGATCAGCGGGGGCGTGCGGACGATCCGCTGGGCTTGTGCCTCCGGAAGTGCCGGGCCGCCGGTCAGCATCGAAAGGCAAAGCAGGATGAGGGCGCCGGCCTGACGCATGAGCCATCCTCGCCGCAAACCGGGGAGGTGCAAGGCGGTCGGCCCCGGTGGGGAGGGCCGGGGAGGGACAGCAACGGGAACAAGCTCAGGGCACTTCATTTCGACGAGGTGGCGCGTTTCAAAATCCAGCGCAACAGGGCGCGTTCACCCGCGGGCTCCGGGGCGAGGGTCAGGCGGTCTTCCGCATCGGCAGCTCCATAGGCTGCCCGGGTTGCCGCCGCCGGGAACCGGCCCGCTGTGTGGTGAATCCAAAGCGGTCTGGGAACGGTGAGGGATGCGGCGCCGTCCGCACCCCCGATCAGACGGATGCCGGGCACCAACCGGTCCGCGGCCAGCAGGACCGCGTCGTCCTCCCAATCCCGCCCTTCCGCATCGGCCACCACCGCATCCGCCGCCGGCGCGGCCAGCAGGGTCCACCATCCGGCCATGCCGTCACCGACCAGCACGATTCGTCGCGGCTGAACCACTTCCCGCATGTAGGCGATGGCTGCGAGGATGTCGTGAACGCGCTCCTGGGCGAGGGTGCGATTGTCGGTGGTGAAATTTCCAACCAGCGGGCTGTGATGCGCCAGGGTGGCGTCGGGATCGCGGGTTTGGAACAGGTCGAATGCGAGCACCGGGATCCCGGCTTCCAGAAGCTGGATGGCGAATCCCTCCCGGTCGCCACCGGGTCGGATGGCGGCCCGGCCGGTGGGATGCACCAACACCACCGCGGTGTCGAAGGGGCCCTGCCCGGGCATCAGGAGGAGCCGCTCGACCCGGTCGCCCCGGCCCTCGCGTCCAAACGCGCCCTCAATCAGGAGGGGCGCCGGATGCGCCTCGGCGGCGCCCAGCAGGCGCTCCCGCAGCGGCATGAGGGTCTCAAGGTAAGGGTCCAGCGTGGCGGCGTCGGTCGGAATCAATTCGGCCAGCAGCCGCTGACGTTCTGCGATCCATGAGGCCGCGAAGTCGGATTCCGACAAGGCGCCGGGTCGCGGACGGTTGTCGGGAAACCCGCGCAACATGGTGACCGGGGGGATGGCGGGAGTGACCGGCACCGGCGACGGCGACAGCGACCGCCCGTGAAGCCAGCGGAACATCCAGGGAACGACAACCTCCCAGCCGGCCTGCAGCCCGGAGGGCGGGGAGTTGACGAGTGCGGTCCGAAAGCGGTTGGTGGTGCCGAGGGCGTGGTACACCCGGGCGATGGAGGGCCCCTCGATGGTCGGGGTGTTCAGGGTCAGACCCGCAATGGAACCGGCAAGGAGCTGGGGGCGCGGCGCGGTGGCGGCGGCCAAGGCGGCATTGTCGTATGCCAGTCGCAGGCCCGGGGCCTGTTCGCATTCACAGGAGCCCTGGTGCAGGTGGGAGACGGTCGCCAGCGGCACGGTCACCCGGATCCGGTCATCCACCGCCGCCAGGAGGATGGTCTGGAGGCCGCCGGTGCCGATGCCGGCGGCGCCGATCCGCTCCGGATCCACGTCGTCGAGCCCGGCGACAAAATCCACGGCGCAGAGGCTGTTCCAAAGTTGCTGTCCCAGCAGGTTCAGGTTCCAAAGGACGTACGCGGGATCACGGAACGCCTTCCGATGGCGTTCGCCGGACGGGGCTCCAGGCTCCGACCCGCCGGAGAATTGCACGGTATCGCCGTAGCCGATCAGGTCCTGGGCGAACACGACGCATCCCGAGCGTGCGAGGGCGATGCACACACCGGGAATCCCGGCATCCGCCGACGCGGCGAGCCGTCCATCATCCAGATGATCATGGGTCAGCAACACGGCCGGGAAGGGTGCCAGGCCGGACCGGGGGCGGTAGAGGTTGCCGCCGAGGAACACCCCCGGCCATGGCTGCAGCAGCACCGTCTCCACGGTGTAGCCGTCGCCATCGAACCGGCTGAACCGTCGCGCCTCCAAGGGCGTTCGCCGGGGCAGGGGATCCAGGCCGGCGCTGGTCAGGATGCGGGCGCGGGCGGATGCGATCAGGTCCCGGCATGCCACCGGATCGGCCGGCGGCTCGAAGAAACGCGGTGTTCCTGCGTCGCGTGTCCGGACCGTTCGAAGATCCTCTGGCGGGAGGCCGCCCCGGACCGTTCCCCACGGTCCGGACATGAGGAGCAACATCCACAGCCAGCGCATGGCCAAGACTAGACACCGGAGCGCGGTGATGAAAGGGGGAAGGACGCGGCCCCTTCCTTGCCTTTCTTCCGTTCCGTTCGCACACTCCACCCATGAAGAAGGACGTCCTGCCGGTGCAAATCCGAGGTCTCCTCCCCGCAAACCAGGGGGTGGCCCTCTTCATCGGGAATGACGAAAAGGTGTTTGTCATCCAGGTGGAACAGAACATCGGCGCGGTGATCGGCATGGCGCTCCGCGGCGCGCACCATGAGCGTCCGCTGACCCACGACCTGATCGGGCACATCTTCCAGGGATTCGGGATCGCGGTGGAGCGGGTGGTCATCACCGAACTGCGAAACGCGACCTATTTCGCCCGCATCATCCTCCGTCAGGACAACGAACTGGGCACCAAACTGGTGGAGTTGGATGCGCGCCCGAGCGACTGCCTGGCACTGGCCGCCGCCCAGAAGCGTCCGATCTACGTGACCTCCCAGCTCTTCGAGGAGGCGGAGGACATGAGCGAGGTGTTGACGCGCATTGGTGAGGATGGCGCCTCCGAGGACCCGGACTGATGGCGAGGGCATCCGGCGATGCGGGCCCGCTGGTGCTGGTCTGCGGGGAGGATGAGTTCCCGGTGCGGCAGCGGGCTCGCGCCGTTTGGGACTGCTGGTGTGCCGGTGCCAGCGGCATGGACCAGGAGATTTTGGACGCGTCGGCGGGCACCGTGGACGAGGCCCTCAAGCGACTCGGCAAGCTCCGCGAGGCGCTGCAGACTCTTCCGTTTTTTGGTGGCCCCAAGCTCGTCTGGTTCCGCGACTGCACCTTTCTGGGCGAGGATCGCACCAGCCAGGCCGCGGCGGTCACGGCGGCCCTCGGCGATCTTGCGGAGGAATTGAAGGCCTTTTCCTGGGACGGAGTGCGCTTGCTGATCTCGGCAGGGAAGGCCGACAAGCGCCGGAGCTTCTTCAAGACCCTCGCCAAGCTGGGCACCGTTGAGGAGTTCGCGGCGCTGTCCGACGATCGGGATTGGGCGGACCGCGTCGAGGCCGAGGCATTGCGCCAGTTCAAGGCTGCCGGAAAGACTGTGGCGGACGACGCCCTGACGGCGCTGGTGGGCCGGGTCGGCCCCAATCTCCGGGCGCTGGCCAACGAGGTGGAGAAGCTTGCCTTGCATGCCGGGGATCGCGCGTCGGTGAGTCTTGCGGATGTGGAGTTGCTGGTGCCTGTGCAGAAACTGGCGGCCGGGTTTGCGCTTGCGGATGCCGTCGGCGATCGAGACCTCCCGCGGGCATTGCGGATGCTGGATGAGGAGTTGTGGACGCTGCGGTCCGGACTCGACAAGCGGAAGAGCGAGATCGGACTGGTGTACGGGTTGATCAGCAAGGTGCGCCTGCTGTTGCTCATGAAAGAACTGCGCCGGCTGGGCGTCGTGCGGCCCTCGCGGGATTTCCGCGCCTTCCGGGCCCAGGTGGCGGCGCTTTCGGATTCGCGCCTTCCCCAGGACCGCCGTTACAATCCGATTGCGGGCTCCCCGTACCCGGCGTTTCAGGCGCTCCGGCAGTGTGAGAAGTGGGAGCTTCCGGAACTGGTGGGCGCGATGGATGTGCTGCTCGAGGCCAACATAGCGCTGGTGGCTTCGGGACTGGACGAGGCGGTGGTGCTGCAGCGGGCCGTGGTGGCGTTGCTGCCGTCCGACACCCGCGGCGGATCCGCTTCGCCTGGCGTCCGGACGTCCCGGGCGGCGTGAGGCGTGAGGGTAGTGGGGTCCCGGCCGGGTCCGGAAATCGAGGGCTCAGGTCAACGCGGCGATCCGCGTCCAGAGGGGACGCAGGTCGTCATCGGCCAGGGCCAGGCGTCGGATGGGTTCCCGACCGGCGACCGCCATGGCCGCCATCAGCCAGCGCCAGGCCTGGTCGAGGTCGGCCTGTTGGGCGTGGTAGCAGGACAGGTTGTAGGGGATGAGCGGTTCCGCGGGAAATCGTTCCACGGCCGGGCGCAGCAGCGCCAGCGCCTCCGGGATGCCGCCGCCGCCGACGCGGCGTCGAGCGGCGTAGGCCCGGTGGATCCACGCGCCGGCATGGCCCGGAAACCGTTCCACATGCCGCGACGCCACCTCGAATGCCGCCTGCCAGTCGCGGCAATGCGCCTCGATGGCGAATCGGGCATCGAGGCAATCGGAACGTTCCTGAACGTCGTGGGGGAGTGCATCCAGTTCGGACCGTGCCTCCCGGGGGAGTCCCAGCCCCAACCAGCCCTCAACGGCGTTCAAGGTGTGTCCCAGCGATGGGGCGGCGGTGGGCATACAGGTTCCCGGGCTTGGGCCGTCGGGGTGCCGGTTTCAGTTCAGCACAAACGCGGCATCGGGCGATTCCAGCCGGAGCGTCTGGGGAAGACGTCGCGGGTCCAACCGCACCAGCACGCGATGAATTCCGGGGTCCAGACGCACCTCGGAGGTGCCGTTGCCCCCCACCTTCCGGCCGTCCACCCACAGTTCGGCACCGTCGGTTGCCGTCAGATCGAACCGCACCGGGCCTGCGGATGCGGTCCGGACCTCCGTGGCGGCGAAGACCCCGAGCCGTGCCGTCCAGGACTGGGCGGCGGTGAGCTCCTCAATCAACGGACGCGGCATCGTGCCGTTGGCGAGGGCGTAGGTGGGGTTCCATCGCCGGTCCTCCCACGCCGCGGTCAGCGGCCACAGTTCCTGTCCGGCCTGCGCATCGGTGTGGACCGTCTGGGCGATGCGCCAGCGGCGGGCGACTCCGCCGCGGGCGGCGTCGAAATCGCCGGGCTTCCCGAGCCGGGTGAGGAAGGCGATCAGGTCGAGCTGCTGCTGTTCGTCGAGCGGATCGAGCAGGCCGGAGGGCATCAGGGAGAGAGTGCCCTGTTCGCGGCGGACGATGTCGTTTTTGGGCAGCGGGACTTCGGCGCCCGCCGCGTTTCGCAGAACGAGGGTGTCGGGGCTTTCCCGGGCCAGGGTGCCGGTGTACTCGGTGCCATCGGATGTGGCGACCACGAGGCTGTGATAGCCCTCCTTGATTTTCGCATTGGGCAGGAGCAGGGACTCGACGAGGTAATCGGCCGGCGCGCTGGCCCCGATGCTGGTGAGGTCGGGCCCCACCTGGCCCCCGGCGCCTCCGATGCCGTGGCAGCTGACGCAGGCCTGGTCGTTCCGCCGGTAAATCCATTCGCCACGGGCCGGATCGCCCTCGGCGAGCGCCCGGGCCGCCAATTCGCGGATCAACTCATTGCTGACCGTCGAAGGATCCGCCGAAAGGCCGGCTCCGCGGGCCAGGGCCACGACGAGATCCAGTTCGGTCCGCCCACCCTCGCGGGCCACCCGCATGCCGGCACGGGCCACGCCCGGGTCGAGTCCCGCGTCGGGAAGCGTTTCAGCCAGCGCGCGGGCCGCCCCCTTCGAGGCCAGCACTCCGCGCCAGAACGCGACGGCGTCCGCCTCATCCATCGGCTCGCGAATCAACTTCGTGATCTCCGGCGCGGCTCCGGATGGGTCGAGCGCCACCCTCGCGACAGCCGCCTGCCGACGGAGCGCCGGGTCGGGCGCGGCGGACAGGCCGCCCAGTGCCTCGATGGCGCCGGAACCCCCGATCGCACGCAGGGCGGCGATGGCGGCGGCCCGGACTTCGGGCGGGGTGGAGGCCTCGCCGGCCAGTCCGGCAATGCGGGGCCCCAGGTTTTCGGAGAGCTTCCAGTCACCGGCGAGCCCGAGTGCGGCGATGCGCACCGCTGGCGACGGTGCGTCGAACAGCCGGACCAGCGGCATGAGGTCCCCATCCGGGCGCGCCTTGCGCTGCCGCTGGGCGGCGGCGAGAGCGTCCAGTGCCCGGGCGGCGGCCGGGTCGGAGAACCCTCCGGAAACCACCTGATCAAAGAGGCGGCGCAACTCCGCCGGTGTCCCCGCGGCCCCCAGGAGTTCGATCCACGGACCGGAACCCTCGGCGGGCAGCGGCGGGTCCCCGAGGAGTTGTCCGAGCACGCGACTGGTCTGCGCCGGCGGGAGCGCCCTGAGTGCGAACTCGAGCTGGCGTTCGCGGCCTTCCGGCTTCCAAGATTCGTCCTGCACCGATCGGATCCACGGCCCCGCCAGATCGTTGATCGTGAGCCATAGCGCGTAGTCGAGCGTGGGGTCCATGGGCTGGTCGAGCACCGTCAGGGCCAGGGCCGCTGCCTCCGGGGACTGAATCCGCGCCAGCGCCCGCAGAGCCTCCACGCGCACCTTGGGGGAGGGATCCTGAACGAGGGGGGCAAGGATCCGGAGCCTCGCGCCGTCGTCGGCGCGGAGGTTGCCGAGACACAGCAGGAGCATTCCAAGGCCACGGAGGAGACGTTGAGGGCGGGGCGATCCCGACGGCATGCCGCAGGCTAGCCCCGGTCAGGTGTCGGCGACAAGACGCAGGACGCAGCGTGGGGCCGGTGGGGATACGGGTGGGCTGAGGCTCCCGCCTGGTGGAGTGAGGCTCCCCGAGCTGCGCGTGCAACGGCAAGGCAGGCTTGTGGGGACTCCGCACGCGGCTCAGGAGGACCTTCGCCCCACCACTGGGAGTGGGCGGATCCCCGCCATTGGGAGCGCATCAAGGGCATCCATCCCTTGACCCGATTGGAGGGCGTCCGCGAAGCTGGGTGCATGAACTCCATTTGCGGACGCGGCGCCGCCACGGCGTGGGTGCTGGGTTGTGCCTCCCTTCACCTGGTTTTTGCAGCACCGCCGGCCTTTGATCGCCAGCAGTTGTCCGACCAGTTCTGGGCGGAGGGGGCGAACGCCGGGGACTTCAACAAGGACGGTGTCCTCGACATCGTTTATGGCCCGTTTTGGTGGGAGGGTCCGGAATTTACCCGTCGTCACGTCTATGCCCCCGCCAATGAGACGTTCGTGCTGAAGCGGGCTGACGGCACCGAGGAGGTGATTCCAGGATTCGAAGGGGCGCTGGGAAAGAACAACACCTATTCGAAGAACTTCGTGGCCTATGCGCACGACGTGAACGGGGATGGCTGGGACGATATTCTCATTCTGGGATTCCCCGGGGAAAAATCCTCATGGTTCGAGAATCCAAAGGGCCAGCCCGGCCATTGGAAGGAGCACACCGCGCTGGAGGTCACGGACAATGAGTCCCCAACGTTTGTGGATCTCACCGGCGACGGACGGCCTGAAATCGTGTGCGCCTCCCGCGGCACCTACGGCTATGCGGTGCCCGACCCGAAGGATCCCACCCGCCCTTGGACGTGGCATGCGATCTCCCCGAACAACAACTATCATCGGTTCACCCACGGCCTCGGGGTCGGCGATGTGAACGGCGACGGGCGTGGCGACCTGCTGGAGAAGGACGGCTGGTGGGAACAGCCGGCCTCGCTGGCCGGGGATCCTGTCTGGACGTTCCACCCGTGGACCTTTGGGGTTGGCGGTGCACAGATGTATGCCTATGACGTCAATGGCGACGGACTGAACGACATCATCACCAGCCTTGCGGCACACGGTTACGGCCTCGCCTGGTTTGAGCAGGTGCGGGAGGGCGGCAAGATCACGTTCCGAGAGCACGTCCTCATGAACAAGGAGTCCTCCGAGAATCCCCACGGGGTCCGGTTTTCGCAGCTGCATGCCGTGGATCTGGTGGACGTGGATGGGGACGGGCTGAAGGACATCATCACCGGGAAGCGATTCTGGGCTCACGGCCCCGCAGGGGATCCCGAGCCGGGGGCGCCGCCGGTGCTTTACTGGTGGAAGCTTGTGCGGCGTCCGGACCGGTCGGTGGACTGGGTGCCGCACCTGGTGGACGACAACTCCGGGGTGGGGACCCAGGTGGTGGCGCGGGATCTCAACGGGGACGGGCGTCCGGACCTGATCGTGGGCAACAAGCGGGGCCTGTTTGTCTTCAAGCAGCGCTGAGCCGGGCCGGAATCACAGCCCGATCACGGCGCGGACGGCTTCGGCCGTGGCGGCGGCGACGACGGGTTCGCCGCCGGCCACGCGGATGGCGGTGTCGGGATCCTTCAGGCCGTGGCCGGTCATCGTGGCCGTCACCCGGGCATCCTTCGGAATCCCGCCGGTGGCAATGCACCGGATGAGTCCGGCGAGCGGTGCGGCACATGCGGGCTCCACCATGATGCCCTCGGTGCGCGCGAGAAGCCGGTAGGCGTGGAGGATTTCGTCGTCGGAGACGCTGCGGATGGCCCCGCCCGACTCCCGCGCGGCGGCGACCGCGCCCTGCCAGCTCGCGGGGTTGCCGATGCGGATCGCGGTGGCCACCGTCTCCGGGTTGGCCACTGGATGGCCGAGGACAATCGGGGCGGCCCCGTCGGCCTGCCAGCCCATCATGCGCGGCCGCGTGACGGTCCTTCCCGCGGCCGCATACTCCTGGAACCCCTTCCAGTACGCCGTGATGTTGCCGGCGTTGCCCACGGGCAGGAAGTGAAAGTCGGGGGCGTCCCCCAGGGCATCGCAGATCTCGAAGGCGGCGGTCTTTTGCCCTTCGATGCGCACCGGATTGACCGAGTTCACGACTTCCACGGCCCCCGTCTCACCCAGTTCGCGGACGATGCGGAGGGCGTCGTCGAAGTTGCCCTCGATGCTGACGGTGGTTGCGCCGTAGAGCAGGGCCTGTGAGAGCTTGCCCATGGCGATCTTGCCCCGGGGCAGGACCACCACGCAGCGCATTCCGGCGCGCGCGGCATAGGCGGCGGCGCTGGCGCTGGTGTTGCCGGTGCTGGCGCACACGACGACCCGCGCACCCCGCTCCTTCGCCCGGGTGATGGCCATGGTCATGCCCCGGTCCTTGAAGGAACAGGTCGGGTTCATGGCCTCGTATTTCAGGCGAAGGTCAAACTGCCCACCGATTGCCGCCACGAATGCAGGCACCGGAATCAGGGGGGTGTTGCCCTCCAGCAGTGTGACCACGGGGGTGTCCTCGGTGACGGGAAGGAACTCCGCATAGCGGCGGATCACACCGGGCCAGGAGAGGACGGGATTCATGGCAGTGGCTATTCGAGGTCTTCGACGCGGATCATGACCGGCGCGGTGCGCACCACCGGGAGCGCCGCAATCTGTCGGAGCACCCGCTGGAGGGTGGCATTGGGGGCGTCGTGGATCATGAGGATCACCGGCACGGTGTCGCCGGCGTGGCCTTCGGGTTGGATGATCGAGGAGATTCCGACGCGGGCGCGGGCCAGGACGCCGGAAATCCTCGCGAAGACCCCGGGGCGGTCCACAACGGCCAGACGCACGTAGTAGCGGGACACGACCTCGGCGAGGGGTATCACGCGGCCGTGAACCTCATGGGCCACAAATGGCGGCACCCGGCGATGCGAACCGTGCTTCAAGTCGAGCACCGCGTCGGCCAGGTCGCTCAGCACCGAGCTCGCCGTGGCCTCGGCGCCCGCCCCGCGACCGTAGAAAAGGGCATCGCCCACGATGTCCCCCCGCACCGCCACCGCGTTGAAGGCGTCCCCCACGGAGGCCAGCACGTGGGTCTTGGGGACGAGCGCCGGGTACACCGACGCCTGGATGGCGCAGGACGGAGGCGGACCGGACCGGCGCGACCGGGGGCGCCGGTCCTGCGTGAGGCACTTCACGATTCCCAGCAGCTTGATGGTGTAGCCGAGGCGCCCCGCAAATTCGATGTCCAGCGGGGACAAATCCTGGATGCCCTCGGTATGGACGGAGGCCGGGTTCACCCAGAAGCCATGTGCGAGTGAGGCGAGGATGGCGGTCTTGTGCGCCGCATCATGGCCGTCCACATCCAGGGACGGCTCCGCCTCCGCATATCCCAGACGCTGGGCGTCCACGAGCACGTCGGCAAACGCCACACCCTCGCGCTGCATGCGGGTCAGGATGTAGTTGCAGGTGCCGTTGACGATGCCGGCGATGCGGGTCACGCGGTTACCGACGAGCGATTCCCGCAGCATCTTGATGATGGGGATGCCGCCGGCCACGGAGGCTTCGTAGTACAGGTTGACACCGTGCCGTGCCGCTTCAGTGAACAGTTCCTCCCCGTGAGCGGAGACAAGGGCCTTGTTGGCGGTCACCACAGGTTTGCCCGCCCGCAGGGCCGTGACCACGGCGTCGCGTGCCGTCGTTGTGCCGCCCATCAACTCGACGACCACCTGGACATCCGGATGGAGGACCACCTGACGCCAGTCGATCCTGAACAGTTTGCCGGGAATGCGGGCCGCACGGGAGCGCGCGGGATCCCGCACGGCGACCGCGGCGACGTCGAGCCGGATGCCGAGGCGCGACGCCATGAGGGGGCCGTTGCGTGCGAGGGCATTCCACACCCCCCCACCCACGGTTCCCGCCCCGATCAGACCCACCTGGACCCGCTGCATACGAAGTCGGCAACGCTGCCGCGGTCGGCAGGTCGGGACAATCCTTTTCCGGACTTCAATGGGCTCCCAACGCCCGACGGCGCCGCGCAACCGCCGGGGTCATGCCCCGGTGTCCCATCTCCCCGTGGGCGCCGCAGCATGGGCGACCCCCCGGGATCGTGAGCGTTCCGAGGCCGGCGTTTTCCGCTCCGCGGCGGATGGGCGGTTCACTCCGTCCGCTCAGTGTCCCGCATCATTGAGCGTCCAGTCATAGTCGGTATGGCGCACGCGGACCTTGGAGGCCCGTCCCAGGGCCTCCGCCTGATCTGCCGGAAGGTAACGACGGACGTAGTCCGCGAGGGATCCGCCCTCCGCCGTGAAGTCGGTCTTGTACCACTTGAAGATGGGTGACAGCCAGAGGGTGTTGTCCCGGGCGTCGAAGCGGTTCTTGAACGGGATCGCCAGGAAGGTCCGGGCCTGGTCGTCGAGTTGATCCTCCAGATCGTTCCCTCGGAAAGGTTCAGTCCGCAGCGGCGGGCAGCCGCGCGCCGCGCAGACCAGGGCGAAATGGATGCGCGGCTCCCCGTACTCAGGGCGCAGAACCCGGTTTTCGAGATGACTGAGCGACATCATCTGGCCGCCGAAACGGACGTCGAGCTCCCGCCATGCGGCGCCGGGCAGGAGGCCGATGCTGCGGATGCTCCGGATGGGATACCGGTCGCGGATGACCCGCAGCGTGGTGGCATTGTAGAGATTGATAAGGAGCGCGAGGCGCTCCATCCGCGGCCACCCGGCAAACTCCGCGGCGGGCAGCGCGGCGAGTTCGTCAAGATAGGCATCCAGTGCCGCGGGTGAGGCCTTGAGCGCCGCGTAGTTGACTCCATGGGTGGTCACGGTTGCGGCCAGCACGCGCGCGAACCGTTCGTGGTCGGCGTCGAAACCGTGGGCCCAAAGCGGACCGGCCAGGGTCAGCAGGAGCGAAATCATTAGGGCGTTGACCCGAAGGTGGGGACCAACGGCCCGACGGCGCGAATTCACCGAGGCAAACGGGTTCGCTGTTGTCCTGCATGGCTGCAGGCCAGTGACGTCATTCAAGGGCACGGCAGCTCTCCGGTTGCTCACGGTCTTCATCGGCGGCTGGCGGTGCCCGGCCATGAAGAAAGTTGTCATCGCAGGCGGCGAAGGCGCAGGTATCCCCCGGGGGTGGTCGTGGGTGCCGGCAGGTGATACGGGGCCGGTTCGGCGGTTGGAAAGTTCATTCCCGTGGACTGCCAGCCGCCGAGGTCCTCGCTCCATTCCAGAAGGACCGGCGCCCGGCCGGGGCCGGTGATCGAGAATTCCCAGTGGCCATCGGGCCGGATGCGGAACGCCTCCAGTTGCGGTGGCGGGGCCTGCACGGAATCAATCGCGGTCTGAAACGCCTCGATGGGGCGCGTCGCGGTGCTGTCCTGATAACTGAACCGGGCATAAATCAGCTCCCAAAGCCGGTGGGAGGGCGAGTTCGTGACTCCGTTGATGATGGCGAACGTTGGCTGTCCGGAGGTCGGGCCGAACAGGCCCTGAAACCGGCGTGAGGAATCCTGGACCACCAGGGGGATCCGATAGATCTGCGCAAAGGTGGTTGTCGCGTTGCGGTTGGCGTCGTTGTTGTCGGCCTGGAGGTTGACGCCGATGTGCAGCACCGGGAGCCCCTCGGCATTTCCGTCCTGTTGGGAGTACCGGTCGCCGATGCCCTGCTGAATCTGAGGCGCCGCCGCCCGGCAGACCGGGCACCAGTGGGCGAAGAAATCGAGGAACAGCACCTTGCCCTGCAGTTGTTCCGGGGAGACCACCTGACCGGTCGCGCGGTCCACAAGATTTGTGATTTCGGTGACGATGTCGCCGGGGCGGAGAACGGACGCGGCGTTCAATGCGGACGCCATCGCGAGGGCGAGAAGCAGGGTCGGTGTGCGAGGGGAGTTCACGGGGATTGGAGGGGTCCCGCCTGCTCGAACCAGGACGCCGTGGTCTGCGTGAGGGTGATATCCGGGGAGAACTGGACTTCGGTGCCCACCTCGACGGCCGGAATTGTGGCGGCCCGCAGGGTGAGCGTCGCGGCCGCTGCGAGCACCGGAAGTGGATGGCCCCGGAAGCTCATTTGCAGCTGGTGCAACCGGCGGCGGAACCGGCGCCGGCGAAAGCCCGGCCGGTCTCGGTCTGAAGGGCAAGGGGTTGGTCAAAATTCCAGATCGCGGACGTGGAGAATGTCATGTCCGGCTGGCTCACCAGGCGCTGGGCGGCAATGCCCGGTCCGGCACAGCCCGCCAGCGGGACGGCAACGACTGCGAGAACTCCGGCGCACCGCTTCGGGAAATTGTTCATCCTGAACAGATGCCGATGGAGTCGCGGCATTCCCGAAAACCTTACGCGGAGGACCCCGGCCTCTCCGGGGGGCGGGTTGGCCAACAGCCCGCTGTGCGGCGCAACGACCGACGGTGGCGTCCCGGATCAGCGGCCGCCGGTTTTGCCTGCAGGCTCGAAAACCACGCGGAAGCCCAGAAAGTCGCCGCGCCCGTCGGGCTCATCGTTGTTGCGGCACGCGGATTCGAGAAATGCGGGAGTGACCCGGTCCCACGAACCCCCCCGAAGCACGCGGTAGCGCGTGCCGCCGCCGTCCTCCTCCAGCCCGGGAAACTGTTGGAGCGTCTCCGTGGAATTCATCTCCCGGCGGTAGAACGTGTCGCACCATTCCCAGACATTGCCGCCCAGGTCATGGATGCCATGGCGATTGGCGCTGAACACGCCGACCGGTGCGGTGCGGCTGTAGCCGTCCCGATAGGTCAGGATCTTCGGGCTCAGGTCGGATTCGGCGTCGCCATAGTTTCCCGCCATGGGCGGCGGCGGCCAGTCGTCGCCCCAAGGATAGCGCGTTTCCCCGACGGCGGCGGACCATTCGGCGTCCGTGGGCAGGCGGAAGCGATCGTTGGGGCCCACCGATCCCGCCGCCCGTTCCCGGGCGGTGAGCCATTCGCAGAAGCGGGTGGCGTCCACAAAGCTCACGCCGCAGACCGGGTGATTCGCGGTCTGCGGGAAGCCGGGCTCCATCCAGGTCCGGTCGCGGATGCGCCAGCCTTCGGGACCGATCGCGTACATCTTCCCCGTCGCGTCGTATCCGGTGGCGTCCACAAAGGCCCGGAAATCCCGGACGCGCGTCTCCCACACGCTGAACAGCACGGCGACGCCCGGCACCGGGACGAACCGCATGCCGAGCGTGTTGGTGAACGGATGGTCCCGGGATGCCTTCGCGGCGGGGCGGACCGTGGCCGCCTTGGCATCGGCCGCGGCCAGTCGCGAGCCGGCCGGTGGAGCCATCAAGGCGGCGCCGGCAAGGGCGACGAGCAGTGCGCGTTCCAGGAGCGGCACCCGCGTCACCCAACGGGTCGGACGCTCGACGACGGAGGCGGACACCGCGGGATCAGCGATCGGGCAGGGCCACCATGCCACCCGCCTCGATGGTCTGCCGGGGCATCTTGAGGCGTGAGGGAACGGTGGCGGTGGGCTGGGTGCCCACGTTGTTGATGTTGTAGGTCTCGCCCATCACCGAGGTCGGGAAGCGTCCGCTGCCGAAATAGGGGGCGAGATCCGCTTCGCTGGGCGTGTCGTTGTCGCCCTTCTTCTGCTCGGCGGCCCAGAGCTGTTTCTGATTATCAATGACCCTGAGGTTGTTGATGATCGCGTTGTAGCGGCTGGTGGCGAGCGAGCCGTTGATGTTGGGAATCGCGATCATTGCCAGCAGACCGATGATCATCACCACGATCATGATCTCGATCAGGGTGAACCCGGCGCGCGCCAGTGAGCGCCGGCGGCGGGGGGGGATGGATTCAAGCTTCATGGATGGAAAATCTGATTTCGGTGACGGAGGTCAACACCGGGAAACGGGAATCGTTGCTCCGGCAGCATCCGTCGGTCGCCGCGAATCTTCAAGAACCACCGGAGCCACCCGACGGCGTTGATACCAGGCCACGCCGAGCAGATCGAACAGCCCCCGGCCAAGGCGGTTCCAGACACCGTACTTGGAGACGCCGGCCGTCCGGGCCCGGTGCATCACCGGGACCTCCCGGCATCGAAAGCCGCCGCCGGCCACGAGGATCGGAAGGAACCGGTGCAGTCCGTTGAAGAGGAACACCCCGGCAAGGCATTCCCGGCGGAAGGCACGAAGCGCACAGCCGGTGTCGGCGAAATCGGCCCCCAGCGCCAGTCTTCGGGCGACCCGCGCCACCCGCGAGGACACCCGCCGCACCCGCGAGTCTCTCCGGTGAACCCGATGGCCGCAGACAAAATCCACCGAATCGAGGAGCGACAACATCCGCGGCAGCTCGGAGGGGTCGTTTTGAAGGTCGCCGTCCAGGGTGCAGAGCAGGGGCGCATCGGAGCGGATGATCCCGGTCCATACGGCGGCACTTTGCCCGCGGTTCTCCCGGTGGCGGATGCCGCGAACCCGGGGATCCGTCGCCTGCGCCGCCAGCACCTCGGTCCAGGTGCCGTCGCGGCTCCCGTCGTCCACCAGCACCAGTTCCCATGGCCGTGATTCCCCGGCGAAGACCCGGATGAGCTCGGTCACCAGCGGGGCGACATTCGCGGCCTCCTCGAACAACGGAACGACGATGGTGATCTGCGCGGGCACCGGGGGCATCCTATCCGCGGGAGTTTTTCGAGGCCAGTTCGGGCTCGAATTTTGCCGGGCTCTCCGGAATCGTCCCGCCGTGGACCCGCAACCCGACCACTGCCGCATGCAGCGTCCGGGCCAGTGCCTTGCGGTCGGGTCCGGCGGGCAGCGCCCCGCCAAAGGCAATGCGGGCATGCACGGCGTCGCGCGCGAGCAGGTTGAGAAAATGGGGCATGAATCCCTGGTCCCCCCACCAGGCGACGTCCCGGGCGACCGATCCCGGGCGGACACTGTAGTCGAGCGCGACGGGTGCCACGTTCCAGCCCGCGGCGACGGCCGGCGCCAGCAGGGACGCGCGGAACGGCAGCACCTGGCTGCCGTCGCTGCTGGTCCCCTCGAGGAACACCACGACGGGAATGCCCGCGGCCGTCACGGGCTCGAACTGGCGGGCCACTGTCACCAGGTCCTCCTTGCGCTGGCGGTTCAGGAAGAGGGTTCCCGCGCACGAGGCCAGGGTGCCCAGGATCGGCCAGCTTCGGACCTCCGACTTGGAGACAAACACCACCGGGGTGGCGGCGGCCAGCATGACGATGTCCGCATACCCGAGATGATTGGCCCCGTAGAGCGTGGCGTCGGGCGGCGTGCCCGCGGTTTCAAAGCTCCAGTCCAGGATCCGGCACAGCCGCCGGGCGTGCCGTTGGGTCCAGGCGGCCCGCACCTTGAAGTCCCGACCGTCATGCTCCCGGGGTGCCACCTGCCGGCGGAAATCCCGGACGCTGGTCACGTGAAACCAGAGGAACGCGGAAAAACGGCGGGCGGTGCGCAGTGGACGGCGGAAAGTCATGCGTTTTGGGAGCGCTGCAGGACGGGCTCAGGGGGCGGAGCCTATCGGTGCAGGCCGGCACAGGGAAGCAGGGAGGAATGGCGGGGGCATGCCGACCGGATTTCGTGCGGGATCGGGCGGTCCGTTCGGATGTTGGCCTTGTTATGGTGCCTGATGGTTCCGGACGCGAGTGCGGCCGCACAGACGCCACCGGTGATTCCCGCCGAAGGCCTGCTCCACTGGTGGCCTGATCCTGCCGAGGGCATGGATGAGGTCACCGGACGCAAAGGCGTTCGCCGGGGTCTCGGCCCCCAGGCCTCGGATCCTCGGGCGCGATTTGGGGGTTTGGCCGGCTGGATGGAGTTGGGGCCGGGCATCACCAACACCACGTTCACGATCACATGCTGGATCCGGCGGGTCTTGCCCGATGGCGGCGGGGCGAACGGTGGGATCCTTGTGCTGGATTCGGGACTCCAGGACTGGTGGGGCCTCCAAGGCTATGGGTGTTCGAACTGTTGTGCAGTTGCCAGTTGGTCCGCCGGCGCCCCGGCCGGCCAGACGCCTTGGGTGGTCTTGGGTGACGATTGGCATTTTCTGGCAATTCGGGTGGCTTCATCCGGGGTGGAGATTCTGCTGGATGACCGCTGGTCCGTCAGGGGTGTTGTGCCAATTCCAGCCGTAGGTCCTGCAACCACGCTTTGTGTGGGAAACAGAGCTCTGGGAAATGACCCTTGGGATGGGGACATCAGGGATCTCCGCATCTATGGCCGCGCCCTCACCGACGTCGCGATCCGTGAACTGAGCGGGCAACCGCGGCCCGAGCCTCGGGCCCTGCCGACCGGCGGACCTGCGATCGTTCCGGAACACGTGGCGGTCCATGTCGCGGGTCCGATGGCCTATCGGGTTGCCCACTGGACCACCGATCACGGGCTGCCCACCGCACATGTCCAAACCCTGCTTCAGCGGGGCAACGGAGCGCTATGGCTTGGATTGGAACACGGGCCGTTCCAATTCAACGGGCGGCGCTTCGAGCTTTTGGACGGCGTGGAAAACGAACTTGCCCGGACATCCCCCGACGTGATCTGCATGACGGAGCATCCAACCGGGACGGTCTGGCTCGGCCTGTTTCGCGGACTGTTGCGCCTGAAGCCCGGGGTGCCGCCGAAGGTCTTCAGCCAGTTGAGCCCGGCCTCGTACGTGCGCGCCATGGCCCCGTCGGGCGATCACGACCTTTGGGTGGCCAGTTATCGGGATGAGGAGCCCCGGGGTCTGGCCCAACTTTGGCGCATTCACGGGATCGAGGAACGAGTCGAGTGGGTGACTGCGCTTCCCGGGCAGGTGCAGCAATTGTGGCAGGGAAGGGATGCCCTCTGGATCGCCACCGAGGAACCGGACGCGCTTTGGCGACGGGACCTCGCGACCGGTGCCCTGGTGATGATGGCCCAGTTTGAGGACGACGATGGAGATCCGGACTCCCGGCCGGATTGGGTACCGCCATGCGTGAGAGTGGCCGATTCCAGGCCGGATGGCGGCGTCCACGCGCGACTCTGGATGGAATCACTCGACGGAGCCCAGTGGTCGGAGGTGCGCGTTGACTCGGGAAAGCAGGGCTTCCATTGGCGGCGTCACGCCGGCGGCACTTGGGAGTTCGCAGGGGCTACTGCCACTCCGGTCGCAGAGGTTTCGGGTCGCGGAATGAAGGGTTGGTTCGCGACCTCTCGCGGCCTTCTTGAGTATGACGGCAGCGCTTGGACCCATGTGCCGATCGGCGCCGGCATTGAGGACTCCAGCATCACTGCGGTCATCCCGAATCACGAGGGAGGCGTTTGGGTGGGAACAAGGACCCAAGGGGTTGCCCTGGTTCAAGCGCCCCTGATCCGCGTTCCGGGGGCGCCTGATGGGTTGGCGGGAAAGAATACTCATTCGGTCACGGCCTCTCCTGACGGACGACTCCTTGTGGGTGTCCACGGGTCTGGCATCGCAATCCTCGATCCCGGGACGATGAAGGCGGCGCCGCTGCCATCATTTCGACCCGGATTGGGACTCTGCGCGCTTTTCCAGGATGGACGCCTGATCTCCGCTGCTCCAAATCTTGAGGGTGGTCCCGAGGTGACCCGCGAACGAGCCAGTTGGCACCTCCATTTGATCCGTTCGAATGGGTCAAGCCCGAATCTTGCCGAAGTTTCCCAAGTCCACGTGGCCCGGGATGGCACCCCCTGGCTCGTTCGTGAACGTGAGTTGGTTCAGATCCGGAGGCTTCCCGATGGGCAACCATCTGGACTAATATTTTGTAATGAAGGGCCCGACTTCCGGGTGTGGACGCTCCATCCGGACCCGCGGGTCCATCTGATCGGAATCGCGGAGGATGCTTCGGGCCGACTTTGGGTGGGTACCGGCAATCACGGCCTGTTCCGTATTGAAGGCGAGCAGGTGGCCTGGTTCCCGGATACCCATTCTCCTCCCGAAAGCATGTGCGTTCCCTTGGGATTTTCGCCGGATGGCACCCTGTGGCTGGGCAGTGAAAATGGCCTCGGCATCTGGAGGGATGGGGCCTTTCGATGGATTCGACCTGCCGACGGACTTTCGGAGTCCGTCGTGTGCGATATGGAAGAGGCGGAGGGTCACGTCTGGTTCGCCGGAAAACGGGGCGTCCATGCGGTGCGGCGTCAGGAATTGGAGGATTTCTTCGCAGGCCGGATCCCGCGGGTAAACCCGCTGAGTCTCGCACGATCCGACGGGTTTCCCCCGGGGGAAGCCCGCCTTAATTTCCAGCCGGCCATGGCTCGCTGTGCCGATGGCAGCATCTGGGTGGCGACCTCGGGAGGACTCGCCGGCTTCGATCCGCGCGAGGTGTTGGAGACGCTTCGGCCTCCTCCCGTGGCGATTGCGGCGATCCTCTCGAACGAGCGACCCTTTCCTGCCGTTGCCGAACGAATGGTCCTGCCGCCGGGCGGAGGCCGGGGCGTGGAGGTCCTGTTCGACAGCGTGAGCTTCACCACCCCGGAGCGGGTGACCTACAGTTATGAAATCATTGGGCCAAACACACAGATCCATCGCGAAACCTCCCAGCCCCACGCGGTCCTGACCCATCTCCGGCCCGGAACCTATCGCGTGGCGGTGCGGGCCCGCGGCGGAAGCGGCCTCGTCAGCAACCCACCGGCCCGGCTGGAATTCGAAATTCTGCCGCGGTATTTTGAAACGGTCTGGTTTCGGGGGCTCTCGATGGCTTCGGTGGCCGGTGCGGTGGTCGGGTTGGTGTCCCTGCGGTTGCGCAGCGCCCGCCGCGCCTCCCGGATTGAGCAGGAACTCCGGTTGACCGACCAGCGGCGCAAGATCGCACAGGACATGCACGACGAGCTGGGGGCCGAGCTCACCCGGATGACGCTCCGCCTGGGAGGAAATGGAGGGGTGTCGTCCGGCGTGTCCCCGGGGGCCTTGGGACCCGGGGCCGATCCCCGAAGCGTTCTGCGGGCCCTGGACGAAACGGTCTGGGTGGTGAATCCATCCAAGGATTCCCTCGAGAGCGTGGTCGGCTACCTGGAGGCCTGGATGGAGGATTTCTTCACCGGCTCCCCGATGACGGCGGTCTTCGACCTTCCCTCGGAAATCCCCAAAATCCTCGTTCCGGGCGACTGGCGGCATCACCTGCTGCGGTGGGTCAAGGAATCCTGCTGCAACGTGCTGCGGCATTCCCGGGCCACGCACGTTCACTTCACCTTCCGCATTGATGCTGGCGGGCGGGCGGTGGAGGTCGTGATCCAGGACAATGGCTGCGGGTTTCGGATGCCGGCCATCCCTCCAGAAGTGGGAGCCGGAGCTGTGGCGGCGGCGGAGCCCGCCAACGGCCGCGGTGGCAACGGTCTCGGCAGTCTGCGGGACCGCGCCCGTCAGCTCGGGGGGCGGATGGACATTACCAGCGCGCCGGGGCAGGGGACCTGTGTACGGATGGTAGCGCCACTGCCTTGAGACGGAATCTGTGGGTTTCCGGCGACCCGCACTCGAATGATGCAATGCAACAACGGAGGCCGGGATCACGACTGGGGGTCGCCTCCTTTCCTGGCCTTGGCCACGGCCTCGTGGCGGCTGTGGACGTGCAGCTTTTCGTACAGGCGCCGGATGTAGGTGCGGACGGTGTCCAGCTTCAGTGACATGGCCTCGGCGCATTCCTTGTAGCTGCGTCCGCGGGCGAGCAGGTCGAGAAGCTCCGATTCGCGGGGCGCCAGCCCGGCCACGGCCACGGCCTCGGCATCGGGGCTCCGTCCCTGGAATTCGTGGACCAGCTTGCGCGCGATGCTGCTGCTCATCGGGGCCCCGCCCGAATGCAGGTCTCGGATCATTCCGGCGAGCTGGCCCCGGAGATTCCGTTTGAGGATGTACCCGCTGGCGCCGGCGCGGAGTGCTGCGAAGACGACGTCGTCGTCGTCAAACATGCTGAGCACCAGGAACTGGGTGGACGGCAGGTTCGGTTTGTGAGCCCGAATCAGGTCAATCCCGCTGCGGCCGGGAAGCTGGATGTCGGTGACCACCACGTCGGCCATGCCGGCGATCAGGTCCCGTTCGGCCGCCTCGGCCGTGCCGAAGGTGCCGGCGACGTTGAGATCGGCCTCGTTTCGCAGCAGTGCGGCGAGTTCCGACGCGAGTGCGCGGTCGTCCTCGACCAGGATCACCTGGATCGGGGCCGCGGCGGGCGTGACGGATGTCTGAGCCACGTAGAAAGGCTACCGGGGCGACGTGAGGCGTCGAGGGCCAGACGGATCCGGTCCCGGAGTCAACATCGCCCACCAAGCCGCCCAAACACTTACGGCGTCATGTCGCATGACGATGCGACACGCGGTGTTCTCGATGCGGAGAGGCTGCCGCGGAGATGAGGTCCGGAGTCGGGCGATGAATGCGCCCTTCCCGTGCTGGTAGCTCTTGGGCGGTAGGTCTTCCCGCGTTCCCTGCGGTTTTGACCGTGGGCGTGGCGGAGTAAATCTGGGTCGCGGATGGAACACGCCGCTGCCAATTGCTGGTAGGGACACGCTCCCGCACGTCCGTAATTTCTTCCGCACAGCGTGTGGAGTGACAGCGGGGATCGGGGTTATGGTGCTTGGATGGTGGAACGTCGCGCGTTCCCAGCCCGGGGAGGCCACCCAGCATTGACCTGTCCCTATGTCTGGACCGCCGGCCCCGTTGCCGGTGACTGTCTTGATCGGGGGAGGTTTTCGGCTGGATGGGTGAGGCTCCCGCGAACCGCGCGGGCAACCTTGGTACCTGGGCTGTGGGGACTCCACGCGCGGACGGCTCGCGAGGACTCTCGCCCCACCGCGAGGGGAGTTCGGGACCCTTCGCCTGTCCCTCTGTCGGGATCCCGGAGGGGCGACCCGGCAATGACCCGTCCCTATGCGGGAGGTGGCACTTCGAGCCGGTGGACGTCCGCCGCGCCTTCCAGCAGGCCTGATCGGCCGAGACCCACGGCCATGCCCCAGCCCGGTCAAATCAGATGAAATGCCCTGCGGCGAGGCGGTGAGGCGGTGCAGCAGGGGCTCCGTTGAGGCTGGCCACATTTCCGTTCGAGGTTCATGATCCGAATCCATGCATTGGATTCGAACCGGCTGGGCCGTGCTTTTGGCCGGGGCTGGCGTTCAGGCGCATGCTGTCGCTCGGGATTCGGAGGCCGTCCCCTTCGAGCCGGAAATCCGGCAGTTCGAGCTGGCGGACCGCCAAACCCCGCCGCCGCGTGGTCCGGTCCTTTTTGTCGGCAGTTCCAGCATCCGGCTTTGGACCAATCTGCCTGCGGTATTCCCGGGGGAACCCGTTCTCAACCGCGGGTTTGGCGGCTCCACGATGCGGGACCTGCTGCTGCACTTTGATCGGGTGGTGACGCCGTATCGCCCGCGGATGATTGTGGTGTACGAGGGGGACAACGACCTGGCGCGGGGCGCGCCGGCCGACGCCGTGGCGTCGGATGTGCTGGAGTTTCTCAATCGGGTGGAGCGCCAATTGCCCGGGACTCCGGTCATCCTGCTTGGGGTCAAGGCAAGTCCCAGCCGGCGGTCATTGATGGAGGCCCAGCGGGATCTCAATGCCCGGATGGCGGGTTTCGCGCGGCAGCATCCGAATATTGAATTCGCGGACACGTTTGCCGTAGTCCTCGACCCGGATGGGGAGCCGGATCCGGCGTATTTCGAGCCGGATGCGCTCCATCTGAACGCTGCCGGCTACGCGGCCTGGACGCCGGTGATTGAGCGCGCGATTCGCAGGGCACGCACCGGAGGGGACCGCCCATGAAGCGCCCCCGATGGCTCGTGCCCTTTGCCCTGGCCGCATTGCTAGGCTGGTGGGTCAGCCGGCCGACGGGGCCGTCGTTTGTGCGCCTTCCCGGGTCGGGTGTGATGATGCCGGAGTGGCAGATGGACAGCCTGACCGGGGAACCCGTGGATTCAGCGCAGTTTGCCGGACGGGTGGTGGTGCTCAATTTCTGGGCGACCTGGTGTCCTCCCTGTCGCCGCGAGATCCCCGAGCTCAATGCCGTTCACCGGGCCTGGTCCGAGAGAGGGGTCGCGGTGCTCGGAGCCGCCACGGATGAACGGGGGGCCGCCGTGGTGGGCCCATTTGCCAGGCGCCATCGAATTCAATACCCGGTCCTGATTGCCGACACCAACCTCCTGGAGTCCCTCGCCATCGCCTCGTTGCCCACGACCCTCGTCATCGCAACCAACGGCCAGGTTGTGGCCCGCTATCTCGGAACCCTCACCGAACGGGAGATCTCCAACGTCGTGCAGCCCCTGCTGCCGCCACAGTGAGTGCAGGCCCTATCCGGGCGATTCCCCGCCGGTTCCCGCCTGCTCCTCCACGTCGGTCGTTTCGGAAGACTCGGCGGCTGAGAGGCGCTTCAGCAACACCCGCCCCACCCGCAATCCCTCGAGATCCTCCACCATCAGATCGAAGCCGCCGATCGCAATGCGATCCCCACGGCGGGGGAAGCGTCCGAGCCGCTGGGTCACCCAGCCGTTGAGGGTGGTCACCCCGTCGGTCTCCAACGCCGTACCCGTCAGCTCCGACAGCTCGAAGAGGGGCAGCGAGCCCGCGAGCTCCCAGCCGTCCTCACCCCTCCGGGACATCCGGGGGCCCTCGTGGTCGAATTCGTCCTGAATCTGCCCGACCAGTTCCTCCAGAATGTTCTCCAGCGTGAGCATGCCGGTGGTGCCGCCGTATTCGTCCACCACGAGGGCGAGGTGGAGTTTCCGCTCCAGGAAGAGCTGGAGGACCCGCTCCAATCGCGCCGTCTCGGGCACGTAGATGACCGGGCGGGCGGCCGGGAGCAGGTCGGCCCCGGTCAACGCGCGGTTCCGAAGGGCGACCAGGTCCTTGAAATGGACCACCCCGGGTGTCCGGTCCAGATCGCCGCGCTCACACAGCGGGAAGCGGGAGTACCGGCTGCGTTCTGCGACCTCCAGACAGGCTTCCAGCGTTGCGGCGGTGTTGAGCGCCGTGATCTCCCGCCGCGGGCGCATCACTTCGCGCACCACCCGGCGACGCAGGTCGAGGGAATTGAGCACGATATCGTGTCCGAGCTCGGTTCCCGCGCCGTCCTTGGCCCCCGAGAGGATCATCAGCCGCAGTTCTTCAGGACTGTGCCGTTCATGTTCGTCGAGCGGCTCGACGCCCAGGCGCTGCGCCAACCACAGCGCGGTGCCACTGATCACCCGGATCAGCGGTCTTGCGATCTGGAAAAACCAGCTGAGCGGTGTGGCAATCATCAGCGTGACCGGCTCGGTCTTGTTGATCGCCAATGCCTTGGGCAGGGCCTCCCCGAGGATCATCAGGACAAACGACATGATCACGAAGCCCGCACCGATGAGGACCCCGTAGGCCCAGTGTCGGGGTGGTAGCCCAAGGGCATGCAGCAACGGTTCTGCGACCACCTCCACCATGGGCTCGACATACCGGCCAAGCGCCATGCCGGCGAGCGTGACCCCAAGTTGGGTTGCGGTAATCGCGGCATTGAGGTTCCGCTTGAGCCGGAGCGCGTCCCGGGCGCCGCGGCGCCGCCGCGCCACCAGGGTGTCGAGCTGTGTCTCCCGGATCTTCACGAGCGCCAGCTCCGAGGCGACGAAGAACCCGTTCACCAATACCAGCAGCAGCGCCACTGTCAGACGCCCTGCCAGGGTCCACAGCATCTCCAGGTTCACAGCGTCACCTCCCCGAAGACCGCCTTGAGGACGTCCGACAGCGTCAGGAACCCCCGCTCCCGCCGGCTGTTGTCCACCACGATGGCCAGCGGCTGCCCGCTCCGCTGGAGACGGCGCAGCGCCTCCTCCAGCGGCAACGACTCGCTGAGAAAGAGCGCCGGACGCAGGTAGTCCCCCGCCACCTTCCGTTCCGGCGCGCCCGGGCTGTACAGGATGTTCTTCAGGCTGACCACCCCCGCGATGCGCGCCGAGGTCAGCCCCGAATCCCAGACCGGCAAGCGGGTGTGCCCCCGACGGCTGTAGAGCTCCAGCACCTCGGGAATCGGGGTTCGGATGTTGACCGAGTCCGCGAGGGTGAGCGGACGGGCGATTTGCCCGACCGTCCGGTACTTCAGGTCGAGGACCCGGTGGATCAGTTGACGTTCCGTGGGATGCAGGCGGCTGGCGGGATCCAGGACCACGTCGCGCACTTCGTCGCGGCTGGCGAAAAACTGGCTGTTGAGGGAGCGTCCGCCGGTCCAGCGCAGCAGCTGGGAGGTGAAGCTCTCGATCAGCGTGACGAAGGGCCAGAGGAGCGCGTGGACCAGCCGGAATGGCCAGACGAGCCACAGCGCGAGGCGGTCGGGAAACTGGCGGAAGAGGGCCTTGGGCAGCAGGTCGTTCACGACGTACAGGCAGAAGGCGATGATCCCGATGAGCCCCCAGAGCACCCAAGGCCATTGGCCCACCCGTTCGTTCAGCCAGAACACGGTGATGACCACGATGAAGAAGTTCGCCAGGGTGTTCCCGACCAGCACGGTCCAGAGAAAATTCTCCGGATTGGCGAGGTAGCTCTGGAGGGCGCGGGCGCCCGGACGCCCCTCGCGCACCCATTGCCGGATGCGGAGACGGCTCACGGCCATGACGGCGGCCTCCATCCCGGAGAGGAATGCCGACAGCACCAAGGCTGCGGCGAGCACCGGCGCCTGGAGCAATTCGAGATTCATGTCCCCCCTCCGACGGCCTCGACCATCAGTTCTCGAACCCGTCGTTCGTCCGATGCCCGCACCGTGAAGCGCACGCCGCGGTGGAGGAACACCTCCCCTGGAGCCGGCACGACTTCGGCCAGCTTCACCACAAGGCCGCCGAGGGTGTCCACGTCGGGATCACTCCCCAGCCCGGGGAACTCCCGGGCAAAATCATCCAGCCGCATGGCCCCGTTGACGCGCCATCGCCCCGGAGCCATGCGCTCCATCACAAAGCCTTCCGCCTCCCCTTCACCCCGGATCGGTCCCACGACGGTTTCGAGCACGTCTTCAAGCGTCACCAGCCCCGAGGGACCCCCGAACTCGTCGAGAACAATCGCGAGGCCGCGGCGCTGCCGCTGCAGGGCTTGGAACAGCGCCATCAGGTTCATGCTTTCCGGGACGAACGAGGGGAACTCCAGCGCCTCGTCCAGGTCGGCACCCGGCGCCAGCAGCAGGGTTCGGGTGTTCAGCACCGCCACGATGTTTTCCGGGGTCTCGTCAAAGAGGGGAATCCGGTGGTGCCGGAGTTCGCGTGCGGACCGCGCCAGGTCCGCGACCGGCAGATCGTCGGGCAGTAGCACCATCTGCGCCCGTGGGCGCATGGCATCCCGGGCGGTCCTGCGGTTGAGGGCGAGGATGCGGTGGATGATGTCGCGTTCGGCGCGTGAGACCGCACCCTGCTGATGCGCGAGATCCACCAGGTCGGCGTACTCCTCGGCGGTGACCTCGACCCGCGTTGGCGGCGCCCAGCGGAGTACCGGACTGAGCAGTCGGTCCACCACGTTTCGGGCGAAACGGATCACCGGTCCGGTGAACCGTACGAAGAGCCGCATCGGCCGGGCGACGCGCAGGGCCCAGGCTTCGGGGCTTCGAACGGCGAGGGCCTTGGGCGTCATTTCGCAGGCGATCAGCAACACGGCGAGGAGCACCAACAGGACCAGGAAGCGCTCCCAGAGGGCCACCCCGAAGCTCAGCAGACCCAGCGCCACCAGCAGGAAGTTCGACACCGTGTTGCCGAGTACCAGGCTCGCCAGGAGTTCGTCGGGACGCGCCAGCAATCCGGACACCACCGCCCCGGGGGCTGGACGTTGCTCCGCCAGGCGCCGGGCCCGCCAGGGCCCGAGGGAAAAAAGGGCGGTTTCGGCAGCGGCGAAGAAAAAACTGAACCCCACCAGCAGCAGCATCAGGGGCAGCACCCAGTTGGCGGGCAGCGGCACGCGTTCGAGCATGCGCGAGGGGGCCCAGCCGTTCAATCCGCCGGTTGCCTGCCGCGTTCAGGCCCTGGACCATCCACTGCGGGCCCCGGGGCCGCCGGTGGACCCGGGGCCGCGGGCCCTCACATGTGGGCGATGAGATTGTCGCCGAATTCCGAGCACTTGACCTGCGTGCCGCCCTCCATCAAGCGGGCAAAGTCATAGGTCACCCGACGGCTTCCAATCGCACCGTTCAAGCCGCGCAACACCAGATCGGCCGCTTCCACCCATCCCAGGTGCCGAAGCATCATCTCACCGCTCAGGATCACCGAGCCGGGGTTGACCATGTCCTTGCCGGCATACTTGGGGGCCGTCCCGTGCGTGGCCTCAAAGATGGCGTGCCCGGTGATGTAGTTGATGTTGCCGCCCGGCGCGATGCCGATGCCGCCCACCTGGGCGGCAAGGGCGTCGCTCAGGTAGTCGCCATTGAGGTTCAGGGTCGCGATCACATCAAAGTCCTCCGGACGCGTCAGGACCTGCTGCAGGACGATGTCGGCGATGGCGTCCTTGACCAGGACGCGGCCGGCGGCCAGGGCGGCCTTTTGTTCGGCATTGGCGGCCTCCTCGCCTTGCGCCTTTTTGGTCCGCTCCCACTGCGTCCAGGTGTAGACCTTGTCCCCGAAGTGCCGTTCGGCGCATTGGTAGCCCCAGTCGCGGAACGCACCCTCGGTGAATTTCATGATGTTGCCCTTGTGGACGAGGGTGACGGACTTGCGTCCGAACTTGATCGCGTAGCTGATGGCGCTGTGGATGAGCCGGACACTCCCTGACCAGCTGACGGGCTTGAGCCCGATGCCCACCTGAACGCCGGAATCCACGTCGGGCGCACCCACGGCTTTCCAGAACGATTCGGCCGATTCGCGCGTGCCGAAACGGACCTTCTTGAACTCCTTCGGGAACTCGGCTGAGAGCCAGCTCAGGAGTTTCCCGGCCTCGGGCGAACCCGCGGCGAATTCGATGCCCGCGTAGATGTCCTCGGTGTTCTCCCGGAAGATCACCATATCCACCTTCTCGGGATGCTTCACCGGGCTGGGAACCCCGCGAAAGTATTGCACGGGGCGCAGACAGACGTAGAGGTCGAGCATCTGCCGAAGGGCGACATTGAGGGAGCGGATCCCCCCTCCAACCGGTGTGGTGAGGGGGCCCTTGATGCCCACCAGAAACTCACGGAAGGCCTCCACGGTGTCGTCCGGGAGCCAGTTGTTGAACCGCTTGAAGCTTTCTTCGCCCGCAAAGACTTCCATCCAGGCGATCTGGCGGCGACCGCCGTAGGCCTTGGTCACCGCGGCGTCGAGAACGCGGACGCTTGCCGCCCAGATATCGGGTCCGGTGCCGTCGCCCCGGATGAACGGGATGATCGGGTGGTCGGGAACCGCGAGTTTTCCCTCGTGAATGGCAATCTTTTCGCCGGGAGGCACTGAACAGGTGGTGTAAGGCATGGACGGATGAACGATGGCCGTTGACGCGGTACCAAGCCGGAGGCCGGGAACCGCCGCGGCGACGGCGTCCCGTCAGTTAAGCGGTGGCGTACGGGGGCGGGCAAGGGGTTTGCGCCGCGGCGAGACCCGGAAACCCGGATTTTCGAGGGGCTCCAGCGGCCTCAGGCTCGGGTGCGCCCCATGACCTGGTCCGGGGCAGGGGCTTAAACAGCGCCTCCCCGGAGTCGGGAACGGAGCGATCGAAGGCTCAGAACCCGGGAACCGGCCGCGGATCGTGGTCCGGGGCCGGGGACTTCAGGCAAGCGGAGGTTCGCCGCGGATCGCGCGGGCGACCGACCAGACGCAGACACGGACGGCGCCCAGGCGGCGCAGCACCCCGGCGGTGGCACTGGTGGTGGCACCGGTGGTCAAGACGTCATCCACGATGACCACTGAGGCCCCGTCCAATCGGCCGCCGTCGCCCGGTTGGAAGGCCCGGTTCACGTTGCGGGCGCGTTCGGCCCGGGAAAGGTGGGTCTGGGTGAGCGTGGGCATCGTGCGGCGGACCCGGTTGCAGAGCAGGGGAAGGCCGAGGGCCGCGGCCAGGGGACGGGCCAGGCGCTCCGCCTGGTTGAATTCACGATGGCGGGCGCGGACCGGATGAAGCGGGACGGGCACCACCGCGGTCCAACCGCCACCCGCAAGGGCGGGCACTGCCGCGGTGAGGAGCAGGTCGGACAGGAAGGGTTCAAACCAGAGCGCCCGGGCGTACTTGAACCGGTGAATCACCTCCAGGACGACCCCGCCAGCCACCACTGCGGCCCGGGCGGACTCAAACGCAAGTGACAGGCCCTCGCAGTTGGTGCAGACGAAGCTCCCGGTGATGTCGGCGGGAAATGGCAGTCCGCATTGGGAACAGTAGGGGGGGTGTATGGCGCGGACGGAGCGCCGGCAACGGCTGCCGACGTAACCTCCGCGGGCGGATGCCGGCTCCCCATCGCACAGGAGGCACCGATTGGGGTACAGGAGGCCCAGAAGGTCTTCGAGGTGGTTCCGGACCCCGACACTCAACCGGTGGGAGCATGCGAGGGGCAACCGGCCGGTCATGGTGTCCGGCAGCAAACCCGATCCACGGGACCGGAACATCGCCAGTTTTTGGATTGAAAATTCGGGGCGCCCGGCCCGCGCCTTGCTTTCAACGTGCGCTTTGGGGAACCGGGGCGAAAATGAATCACGCGGCGCTTTCCGGGGGCCGGCCCCTGTGATAGCTACCCGCGGCCAATCCGAATGGCGACTGCTGGAGACAAACTGGGTCAGTACACCCTGCACGAACTGATCAATTCGGGCGGGCAGTCGGAGATTTGGCTGGCCACGGATGACGCCGGGCGGTCCTTCGCGGTGCGGTTGCTGCTGAACGACTCCGTGTTTGCCTTCACCGAGAAGGGGCGGTTCAACACCGGTGCGGAGATCCTCCGGGACTGCCAGGACGATCACTACATCATCGGGTACGTCGAACACGGCAAAATCGGAGGCCACCGCGCGCTCGTCATGGAGTATGTCGAGGGAGCCAACCTCAAGCTGCTGCTGGCGGCGGCGGATCCGGTGCTGACGGACCATCTCGCCGAGGTGCTGCTTGATTTCGCCATGGCGCTGGAGGTTGTCCATGACCGCGGGTACATGCACCTGGACGTGAAGCCGGAGAATGTCCTGCTGTCGCGGAACGGCCGGCTCAAGCTGATTGACTTTGATCTGGCGCAGCCGATCCCGAGGCCGCCGCGGAAGCTGGACAAGCTCTCGGGCACGCCGGCCTACATGGCGCCGGAGCAGTTGTTGAAGCAGCCCGTGGATCACCGCGCCGATATCTGGGCCTATGGCGTCAGCGCCTACGAACTGCTCACCCTGCGCAAGCCCTTCCCCGGTGAAAATGCCGACGAGGTGCTTCGGCGTCAGATTGACCGCTCCGATTTTTTGCGGCCGCGCGAGCTCAATGGCGACATCCCGGCCGACCTCGAGCGCATCCTGCTCCGGTGCCTTGAGCGCGATCCGGCGGCCCGGTACCCGATTCTTGGCGTGCTCGTTCATGAGCTGCGTCAGGCCCTGTACGTGCCATGAACGGTCGCGTCGCATTCGCGCAGGCCGGGCGGGTCCGGGTCCGGATGCTTGCCCATTGCCTCGCCGCGATCTCCTTCGCGTTGGTGGGCGCCGAATTCCCGCGCAGCCTGGACCCCGAACTCCAGATCGAGCGCCTCGCCGGTGCCCCGGAGCTGGTCACACCGGTCGGGTGCACGGTGGACGCCACCGGGCGGATCTTCGTCCTCGAATCCCACACCCATTTCCCGCCACAGGACTATTCCGGTCCTGCCTCCGATCGCATCCGGGTCGTGGTTCCCGGGGCTCCCGGCCCGCCCCTGGTGGCCGCAGAGGGAATCCGCTGGGGCATGCACCTGGCGATGGGTCCGGAGGGCACCCTGTACGTGACGCATCGAAACGGCGTGCTCCGATATCGCCTGGAGGGGGATGCGGTCCGCGCCTTGGATCGCACCGTGATCCTCACGATGGAGACCCGGGGCGACTACCCACACAATGGCATCGGCGGCATCGCCTTCGGCCCCGATGGCTGGCTCTACCTGGGGACCGGGGAAAATCTCGGACTGCCCTACGCGATCGTCGGATCCGACCAGCGGCGGGTCGCCGTCCGGGCGGGCGCTGGCGGGGTGGTCGTGCGTTGTCGGGCGGACGGCTCAGGTCTTGAGGGTTTCGCCCGGGGGTTTTGGAACGCCTTCGGCATGACGTTCGACCGCCACGAGCGGCTCTTTGTGGTGGATAATGATCCGGATTCCCGTCCTCCGTGTCGTCTGCTCGACGTGATCCGTGGGGGAAATTACGGATTCCAGTTTCGGCATGGACGCGACGGGCTGAGTCCGCTGATTGCATGGGACGGGGAGCTTCCCGGGACCCTGGGCATGGTGGCGGGGACGGGCGAGGCCCCGAGTTCGATCCTGGATGCCGCCGCAACGCGGTTTCCCGCCCGGTATGACGGGGCGTTGTTCGTCACCGCCACATGGGACCATCGCATCGAGGTGTTTCGTCCGGTCCCGGTGGGCGCAACGCTCCGATCGGACCGCGAACCGCTGGTGGTGGGAGGGGCGACGTTTCGTCCGGTCAGTCTGGCGGCGGCGCCAGATGGCTCCCTGGTGTTCACCGATTGGGTCAAGTCTGACTATCCGGTCCACGGTGCGGGCGCCTTGTGGCGGCTTTCCGCGCGCACACCTTCTGCGACGCCTCCCCGGTCCCTGCCGCCGCCCTCCGAACCAGAGCGGATGCGTCGCTCCTTCGAGCAGGCCGATCCTGTCCGCGCACGGGAATTGCTGGAGCAAGCCCTTGGGGATCCCGACCCATTTGTTCGCGCGACCGCAATCCACCGACTTTCGTCCCTCCCTGAAGCCCGCCTGGATGCGTCCTGGGCCGGTGGCTCTCCCCGGGAGCGCACCGGGCTGCTGCTGGCCGCGCGCGGGTCGCTCGAACTGGCGGGACCGATGGGGCAACGCCGGGACCGGGAGAAGGCCTGGATTGGCCGGGGATTGCGGGATGAGGATCCCGAGGTTCGGACGGCGGCGCTGGTGTGGGCCATTGAGGAGGACCTCGGTGATGTGGGCGCCGGGGCTCCGGAAGTGCTTCAGGTGGCCGGTCTGACGCCACTGCTGGCGGAGTTGCATGCGGTCGCCGTGGCGAAGTTCCAGGCGATGAGTCATGCCGCAGAGACGGCGGCGGTGACCGATGCGGTCGTCCAGGTATGGGCCATTCCCAGCCGGCCTTCGCCGGAGCAGATCGCCCGGTCGGTGGCCAGGGTCCGCGCTTGTCAGACGCCATTGTTCCTGCGGTTGAATGCGGTGATGGATCTTGCGGGAACCGACGACCCGGATGCGGTGAACGCCCTGCAGGCCCTCGTCCGGAACGCGGTGGAGCCGGCCCAATTGCGCGCCGAGGCGATTCTGTCGCTGACCGGGACTCATCACGATCACGTGACGGCATTGAAGGAGTTGCTCGACGACCCGGAGGAGGTCGTGGCTGTGGAAGTGGCCCGGGCGCTGGCCGGTTGGCTGCAGGTGCCCGGTGTGCGACCTGCCTTGCAGGCGGCCGCAACATCGGGCCGCGACCGTGTGGCGGCATTGGCGTCGGTGGCCCTCGGGACGCCGCCGGCTCATCCGGAGGACGTGGAGGGCTGGATCCGGTTGCTGGACGCGGCTCCGGGGGATCCGGAGCGGGGATCTCGCGTCTTTCGGTCCGCGACCGTGGCCTGCGCGCGCTGCCACCGTGTTCAGGGACGTGGCGGGTTGCTCGGACCTGATCTCTCCACAATTCGCCGCGGGTCCGATCGTGAAAAGCTCTTGTGGTCCCTTCTCGAACCGTCGCGGGACATCGCCCCTCAGTTTGCGGAGCACCGGGTGGAGACCGTTGGTGGGGAGCAGTACTCCGGGCGGTTGGTGTCGCAGGATCCGGATGGCACGTTGGTGCTCATGGGTGGCGACGGAGGGCGGACGCGCATCCCGGGCCGATTGGTGGCGGCCCACCTGGCGGGAAGCCTCTCCCTGATGCCCGAGGGGTTGACGGCCGCGTTGACGGTGGACGAGGTCCGGGACCTGATGGCCTACCTTGAGAACCTCCGGTGACGCCGGCTCAGGGTGATCCGACCGGGCTCAGGGCGTCGAGTGCGGTGAGCAGATCAACGCCCCGGATCAACACGGGGTCCTGCAGGGTGGGGGAGGCTGCCGCTGCGGGCATGCGGGGTGGCACCGACTGGCCAAGGGACTGGCGCTTGGAACGAATCAGCTCGGCCTCGGTCATGCGCGGCCGGCTCGTGGTGGCGGCGTTGAGTGCGGACTCGGCCGGCGCGGGTGATTCCGGGGTGCCGGGCACCTGGCGGTACGGATCACCAAGGAACTGTCGCTCGGAATCCGGCGGGATTGGCACCGGGATGTCGGGGAGGACCCGCGCTCCGGGGATCGGCAGACCATCGCCGGTCCGCACGGAGGCGAGTGTCAGTCGCAGTGTCCGTCCGGACGCCAGAGGAAGATCGGTGAACTGTGCCGCTTCGCCGGCACTGGAACCTCCGGCAATCACCGCACGTCCGGCGCTGCGCAGCGCGGCGGCCAGCGCCTCTGCCGATCCGCGGGTCCCCGCATTGACGAGTAGGACGATCGGGGCGGTCACGAAGTTGGATTCTCCTGCCGTCGCCATTCCTTCACCCCAGTCCAGGATCCTTTGACCTGCGGGCAGGAATCGTCCGGCCAGCCGGGATGCTGCCGCGAAGTCCCGTCCGGATGCGAAGCGGAGGTCCAGAACCAACCCTCTCAGTGCGGGCCCGCCGCCAAGTGCTTCGAGGATGGTATCCAGGTCGGCCACCGCCGTGGTGTCGGGTTCGGGCAGATGGACATAGCCGAAGCCGCCATCGAGGCGCCGTGGCGGGGCTGCCGGAGCGGTCCCGGGGCTGGCGATTGTGGGCTCGACCCACCAGGCCCGGCCGCCGAGTTGTTCGAGGACTCCCTCGACGGTGGGTGCGGACAGATCTCCGACCTCCGGCGATGGCAGGTGCGCCCGGACCAGTGCGCGGATCTCGTCGGCCTCCGACCGGGGCAGGCCGGAATCAGGACTGGCACACAGCCGCGCAAGGAGCGCGCACATCAGGAAGATCCGACGAGTCATGACTGGAATTCAGCGGAGGTCAACGCTTGGGCGGCAATGTCACGCCGAAATTGCATGCCTTCAAACTGGATCCTGTCCAGCGCTTCGTAGGCTTTATTCCGCGCCGTGGCGAGCGTGCCGGCCCAGGCGGTGACCCCCAGCACACGGCCTCCATTGGTGACCACGGCCTCCTCACGCATCGTCGTGCCGGCATGGAACACCTTCACGTCGGGAAGTCCATGCACGGTTTCCAGTCCCTGGATGGGAAGCCCTTTGACCGAAGATCCCGGGTACCCGGCGCTGGCGGCGACCACGCAGACGCTCGAACGGGACGACCAGCGGAGGGTGTGGCGGTCCAGCGTGCCGTCCACGCAGGCTTCCAACAGTTCCAACAGATCATTCTGCATCCGCGGGAGGTAGACCTGCGTCTCGGGATCTCCAAACCGTGCGTTGAACTCAATGACCCGGGGACCAGCGGCGGTCAGCATGATGCCGGGGTAAATGAGCCCCTGGAATTCGATGCCGTCGCGCATGCACCCCCGCAGCCAGGGGGCCAGAACTTCACGGCCTGCCGCGGCCAGGGCGTCGTCGGCCAGGAAGGGCGCCGGCGAATAGGTGCCCATCCCGCCGGTGTTCGGGCCCTGATCCCCGTCGTGGATCCGCTTGTGGTCCTGGGAGGAGGGAAAAAGCCGGTAGCAGCGGCCGTCGGTGAGCGCGTGCAGGGAGACTTCCCGCCCCTCAAGCCGTTCCTGGATCACAATGCGGGCACCCGCGGCACCGAACACGCCGCGCACGAGGATGTCATCCACGGCCTGCTCTGCCGCGGCGAGGTCCGTCGTCAGCAGGACGCCTTTGCCAAGAGCGAGGCCGTCGGCCTTGACGGCGCATCGGCCGCCGAGGCTGGCGCAGAAGCGGCGGGCAGCGGCCGCGTCGGTGAAGGTGCCGGCGCGTGCGGTGGGGATGCCGTGACGCTCCATGAACTCCTGTGAGAACGCCTTGGACGCTTCAAACCGGGCCGCCTCCCGTGTGGGGCCCCAGATGCGGAATCCGGCGTCACGGAACAGGTCCACCACCCCAAGCGCAAGGGGGTTGTCGGGACCGACGACGGTGAAGTCCGGTTTGTGTCGCCGGGCCCAATCGAGGAGGGCGGGCAGGTCCTCGGCGCTGATCGGCACGTTCTCCACGGGATCGCCGGATGCCTCCAGACGCTCCTCTGAGGTGCCCGCGTTGCCGGGTGCCACCTGGAGCCGGGTGATGCGGGGCGAGCGGGCGAGCTTCCAAACCAGGGCGTGCTCGCGTCCGCCGGAGCCAAGGACCAGGACCTTCATCGGGCCCACGAGTGAACCAGCAGCACGCGACGGGGCAAACCGGTTTCTCGTCACCGGATCGCCACCTACCGCGGCAGGCCACGGGTCACGCGATGGATTTGCTGCTCATGGCGACACCAGCCCTTCGACGGCTTCCCCCAGAGTTTGTTCCAGGGCTGCTCGCCTGCTTGCAGCACCCGTCACCGCTCCGTAACACTCCGACATGCCATTTCCACGCCCCAAGTTGCCCAAATCCGGATGGAAACGCTGGCTGGCGGTTTCGGGGCTTGCAGCGGGCGGGTTCTTCCTCTGCATCCTGCTGCTCGGACTGTCCCTCTGGGGTGCCTTCCAAGTCCCCGCGTTTCAGGGGTGGTTCATGGCGCGGATGGTCGAATGGACCCCGCCCGCCACGCCCGAGGAGACTCCGGGCCAACCGGGGGTCGTCCCGGTTTACGCTGGACCGCTGGATGATGCCCGTGAGCTGACCTCGGCGGCGGCGTTGTACCGTCTGACCAATGTGTGGAACATCCATTTGAGGTTTGATGCGGACGGATGGGAGGGCATCCAGCACCAGCGGGTGCCGACGGGAGGACGCTGGATGAATCCCGACGGCTCGATGACGTTGCGGAATCCGAACGCGTCGCGGAACGGTCTGTCGGGGGTGGTGGGCATTGATTTCCCCTGGTCGGAGGGGACGGTGGAGTTTGGCGGCGTGGTATTCACGAACGTCGGGATCCGGTTCAAGGGCAACGGCACTTACCTGGGCTCGGTGCGAAGCTACCGAAAGCCCTTCAAACTGGACCTCAACCGAAATGTGAAGGGGGCCTCCCTGGCGGGCCGCTCCACATTCAACCTCGCGAACCTCGCGGCGGACTTCACCTGCCTGAGCGACACACTCGCCTACGAGGTGTTTCGCGAGGCCGGGGTTCCGGCGCCGCGAACCGCGTTCGCCAGGGTCTTCCTCAGCATCAAAGGCCTGGAGGAGGAACGTCTGCTCGGGCCGTACCTCTTGGTGGAGAACCCCGATGCCGCCTGGGCCCGGGAGCAGTTCGGTGCTTCTGGCGTGGCGCTCTTCAAGCCGGTCACTCTGGACCTTTTCGCCGATCTGGGCACCAACTGGGCGGACTATGAAGGCATCTACGATCCGAAGACCAGGACGACGCCGGCCCAGCAGGAGCGCGTCATGGAGCTGGCCCGCTTCGTATCGTCAGCCCCGGACGATGCCTTTGCCGATCGGGTGGGTGACTACGTGGATCTCGACGCCTTCGCCCGGTTCCTCGCCACGGAGGTGCTGCTGTCCAACTACGATGGCATCCTTTCGAACGGCCAGAACTTCCTGTTCCATCTGGATCCACGCTCCAACCGGATCGGGTTCATCCCCTGGGATCTTGACCATGCCTGGGGCGAATTCCCCTTCATTGCCACCGCCGATGATCGGGAGCGGGCCTCCATCTGGCGTCCGTGGGTGGGACGGAATCGTTTCCTGGAGCGGATGCTCTCCGTCGAGGAGGTCCGGATTCGGTATCGTGAGGCCTTGGGCAGGCTGCTGGACACCGTGTTTGAGCCGGACCGGTTGTGCCGGCGGGTGGACGAGGTCGCCCCGGCAATTCGGCCCCTCATCGTGGAGTGGTCGCCGATGCGTCTTGAGCGGTTTGACGCCGCCGTTTCTGGGACCTTTGGGACGGAGCCGCGTGATGGCCGGAACCCGATGGACCCGGGGCGTCCGGTGTGGCAGCTGAAGCGGTTCATTCAGGCCCGTGCCGCGAATGTTCGAGAACAACTGGAGGGCAGGACGGACGGCGTGGTGTTGACCCGCCAGCCCCCCGGGCGAAATCAGTAGAAGGTCCAACCCTTCCACCGGGCCCAACGGCCCGGTACCGGCCCGGGAACAGGTGCGGCGGCTGGCGTTCCCGCCCGCCCGGATCGCTGCCAGATCCGAAAATAGGACCCCATCCAAGCGGGTTCCGTCCGAAGCCATTTGCGGGCGGTTTCGGAGATTCGGGGAACCGTCGGGGATGGGTTGACGGGAGCGGCGATCAGTACCGAGGAAAGGAGGGGTCCACATCCCGGGTCCAGCGGTCCACGCCGCCGGCGAGATTGAGGACATGCGCGAAGCCAAGCCGATGCAGGAGGCCGACGGCATGGGCGCTTCGGATGCCGTGGTGGCAGTAAACGACGACCTCCCGATCCTGCCAGTCGGCGAGTTCATCGGCCCGGATGCCGAGCTCACCCAGGGGGATCAGGCGCGATCCGGGAAGTGCGCAAAATGCGTGTTCCTCATGTTCCCGAACATCCAGCAGGGCGGGCGGATCGGAATCACCAAGGCGTCGGGCAAGCGCGGCGGGGGTGATGGTGTCCACGTCGGGGATCAAGGCCTCAGGCGCACAGGCCGGCGAGGTAACGTTCGGCCTCGATGGCGGCGGCGCATCCCATGCCGGCCGCGGTGACTGCCTGCCGGTAAACCGAGTCGGCGCAATCGCCGGCGACAAACACCCCCGGAACGCCTGTGGCCGCGCCGTGGCCGCGAACGAAATAGCCCGCGGCGTCCAGTTCCAGCTGCCCCCGGAAGAGCTGCGTGTTGGGCAGGTGGCCGATCGCGACGAACACGCCGGCACAGGGGAGCAGGGACTCGGCGCCGGTCTTCAGATGTTTCAGCCGCACTCCGGTCACCTTGCCGGCGGCGGCGTCTTCCACCGCCGTGACCACGGAGTCCCACACCGGCTTGATCTTCGGATTCGAGAGGGTGCGGTCGGCCATGATCTTCGACGCGCGCAGCGTGTCACGGCGATGGACGAGGAGCACCTCGGCGCTGAAGCGCGTGAGGTAATTGGCCTCCTCGCAGGCCGAGTCGCCCCCGCCGACCACCACCAGCGGCTGGTTTCGGAACATCGGCAAGGCCCCGTCGCAGGTGGCGCAATAGGTCACGCCCTTCTTCTCCAGCTCGTGCTCGCCCGGAACGTCGAGGTGCCGGTGCCCGGCCCCGCTGGCGATGATCAGGGTGCGGGTTTCCACGACCTCCCCGTCCACGGTGAGCCGGAGCGGGGAGGCCGCAAGGTCGGCCGCCTCGAGGGTCCCGAATTGCACGCGTGCGCCGAACTTTTCCGCCTGCGCCTGCATCCGGGTCATCAACTCGACGCCGTCCACGCCGTCCGGGAAACCCGGGAAATTCTCCACGATGCTGGTCGTTGTCAGCAGCCCGCCCGGCATCACGCCGGTCAGCACCAGCGGGCGCAGATTTGCGCGGGCGGTGTAGATGGCGGCGGTCAACCCGGCGCAGCCGGTGCCGATGATGACGACGTTCTCCATAAGGGCGGCGACGTTAGGGTGTGGTCCACCCACCGGCAAGCGGCCGTCCGTTGGTTGCGGACCTCGGTGCATTGGCTCCGGAACACCGCGTCCACAACCGGGAGAAGCGGGTGAACCAGGGAGAGATGGTCGGGGCGGTGAGATTTGAACTCACGACCTTCTGAACCCCATTCAGACGCGCTACCAAGCTACGCTACGCCCCGACCGGTCTTCCCTGCGAAGGGACGGGGATCCTAGGCGCGCCGGCTGTGGGTTCAATCGAAATTCCCGGGCGGTGAACCGCCGGACCGGCGGAGCGGTCGAGATCGCCACCAACCCGGACGGCCGGGGTACGAATTACCTGCATGCGGACGGCCATGCGGCGGCCCGTCCGTTTCGAGAAACCTTCCGCACATTGGCTGGGCTGGACCTGTGGAACCCGTCCGGCAGGTCGTTCACGTCCGCCGGGCTCAAACGGCCGGCAGCCTGGCATCCCGAAGCGCCACCGGCGCCCCTTTGGCGATGGACGCCTCCTCGGCCTCGCACAGCTCGATCGCCATTGCGGCGTCCTGCGCGGTCACGCGGTCCGGTGCCCGGCCCGCGCTGACCGCCTCCACGAAGTGTTGCAACTCGCCGGTGTAGCCGTCCGGTGCGGTCAGAATCACCGGGCGCACGGCCCCCTCCGAGGCGACCCGAAGCGCCTCGGGACCACGCCCGGGATCGTAATCCACCGTGGCACGCTCAAAGTTGACGGTGAACCCCATGTGGAATGGAAAGCCGTCGGCCATGGCCCAACTGCCCTCCGCGCTCACCGTGGGTCCCCCCGGATATTGGTACAACGCGACCACATGGTCCGTGGCACCACTGACCCGGCTGTATCCGGACGCCATAACGGCGCGCGGGCGGCCGAAACAGTACTGGATGAAGTCCACGTCGTGGATGTGGAGGTCGAGCAAGGCGCCTCCGGAAGTGCCGCCCTGGAGGAAGTGGGACCGTCCCCAGCCCGGGGCGCATGCCACCCTGCGGAACCGTGCATCCAGAACCCGGCCGTGCTCACCGCTCTGGATCCGCTCCCGCACCCAGGCGTACTCAGGCCAGAACCGGATGCACATGGCCGGCATCAGGAACACCCCCCGCGTTGCGGCTGCGATTGCGGCGTCCGCAATGCGCCGTGCGTCGGCGTGTGTGCGGGCCATGGGCTTCTCCAGGAGCACATGCTTGCCCGCCGCCAGGGCCGCCAGCGCGAGGTCCACGTGGGTGTGGGTGGGCGTGCAGATATCCACCGCCTGGATGTCGGGATCGGCGAGGAGCGCGGCCGGGTCGCGAAAGGGACGCACCTGCGTCATGTCCAGCTTCAGCGGGTCCGCGTCCCCGACGTTGCCGGCCACGCCGGAGAAGTCGCCGTCCAGATGACGTCCGCTGGGATTGCACAACGCCGCGACCCGGGCGCCGGCAACGGACTGGTAGGCCTTGAGGTGCTGCACCGTCATGAACCCGGTGCCGAGGATGCCGATATTCAACATGGGGGGAGGGTGCGGCCGGGAAGGCCTGGAGAAAACCCAGATCTCGAATGAAGCCTGCAGGTGGTCGGGGGGGTGGTTTCGCCGTAAGCGCAACCCGGGTCCGACATTGGGGAGACTCCGCGAGTGTACGCCTCGGCGGAGAATTTTACTGCCCCGCCAAGGCGGGGGTGTCGGGGCTGGGGGACACCGCACGCGGTTCAGCGGGACCTTCGCCGCATCGGGAGTGCTTCGCCGGGGCGCGGCTCAGTCAATGAATACGAATTCGTTGGAGCCCAGCAGCACCTGGGCAAAGGCCTGCCAGGAGTCGAGCGGAGGATTTGAGGCCCTCGGTCCGGAAAAATCTCGACGGCTGTTCCAGGTCAGTGCAGCCCCCGCGGGTGCGGGATCGAGCCGGCTCAATTCGACCGTCCACTCAAAGCTGTCCGAATCTTCTCCCGCACCCGGTTCGACCACGAAATCCAATGTGTCCCCTGCGGTCACCTCGAGATGGTCCAGACGGCTGGACGCCCTGCCGTGGTGCACGGTCCAATGGCCCAGCACGCCCGTCCTGCTGGAAACGACCCAGCCGCGGATTCCGTCGCCGGCTTCAGCGGAATGTTTGAGGGCGCTCTCAATGCGCAGACGGCCGGTGAAGGGTGCGGTCCAACGCCGGATGGCGGCGTGCCCGGACGAAGGGCCGGGATGTCCGCCGTCGCGATTCAGCAGGGTCCACAAGCCGTCTTTCGAGGGCAGGCGATTGTCCCACTGCCATTGGTCCTTGAAAAATGTCGGGAGCGGACGCCATCGCTCGACGCGTCCCGCTGCCGCATTCCATGCGCCCGTGCCGTAGCTCCAGGCATCGGCGGGATCCGGCTCCGGTGGGGCATCCGCCTCCGCCTGAACAAAGGCCAGCGCCAGCGCCTTCTCCTCGGGAGACGGCGGTCGCTGCAAGGCCAGGGAGTACATCTGCTCGATGCGCTCCCCGGCAGGGGCGGCGTCCACCCCGGGACGGCGGGCGAACTCGCGGGCGCGGTCGGCGATGAATGGGCTGTTGAGCAGGAAAAGCGCCTGCTGGGGCGTTGTGGTCTGGAACCGCATCGGCGACGTGCTGTCGGGAATGGCGAAGTCAAATGCGCGCAGCACCCCGGGAAGGTTCTGCCGATCAATGAAGCCATAGAGGGTACGGCGGTCTGATCCGGGCCCCTCATACATGGGCACCGGTTGGCCGCCGATCCGGGTGTCGAGCCGGCCGCTGACCGCCAGCAGGCTGTCGCGCAGGGATTCGAAATCACTTCGTTTCCGGTTCATGCGCCAGTAGAGGGTGTTGGCCGGATCCGCGGATTCGTTCCGCAAGAACGTCGCGTGTTGGGCGGGTTCGGATCCGGGGTCGCTGGCCTGCCGGTACGTGGCCGACAACAGGAGATACCGGTGGAGTTGTTTGAGCGACCATCCGTGGTCCATGAACCACACGGCGAGGTGATCGAGCAGGTCGGGATGAGACGGGGGATCGCAGCGCACTCCAAAGTCGCTCGGGGTGCCAACCAATGCCGTGCCGAAGTGTCCCTGCCAGACCCGGTTGACCATCACCCGCGCCGTCAACGGATTGTCCCGGCTGGCGATCGCGCGCGCCAGTTCCAGGCGTCCGCTGCCGTCGGTGAACGCCGGACGTTCCCCCTCGGAAGCAAGCTGCAGAAAGCGCCGCGGAACCACCGGTCCCTGGTTGCCGGGGTTGCCCCGCTTGAAGATCACGGGTTCAGCGGTTTTGTCCTTGTCCAGCAGCGCCATCGCCCGCAACGGGGCGCCGGGATGCGTCGCATCGAGCTCGTCAATCTTGCGTTGCAGGCCGCGCAGTTTCTGGCCGGTGGGCGTGTCAAAGAAGCGGTCAATATCGCGGGTGGCCGCGGTGATTGGCGAATCGGCGCCGTACAGCAGCAACCTCAATTCCTCCTCGGCAGGGTCTTCGAGCGCAGTCGGGGGCGTGTGTCCGGCTTCGGTGGCGGCGGTCTGTGCGGCGGTCCATGCGGCGTCGGCCTCCAGGATGAGGCGTCCGTAGCGTTCCCCAACCGCTTGCAGGGACTCGGGCGGTTCAGCGGCAAACGAGGCGGCAACGCGGGAGTTCTGGGGGGCCTCCGGGTTTCCAGAGGCAAGCCCGAGGGCCACTTCGCGGGCGCACGCGGCGAAGTCATTGGTGCCGAGTGCCGCGAAGGCGAACCAGGGGCGGAAGGCGGGAATCGGAGCGCTCCGCCAGCCCTCCAGCTGCGCCTTCCACGCGGCCACCAGACCGGGATCGAGGTTCCGCACGCGTGCCAGTCCCTCGAGATTCGTCCAGTCCAGACCCAGGGAATCGTGGGCCGCGAGGAGGTATTCCCCCACCCGTTCCCGGAGTTTCTGCCCGATCTCCGCGGTGCGCTCGGCACGAAACTCGGTGAGCTCCTGTTCACGACGGTTCCGTTCCGCCTCGTACGCGGCGGCCTGGCGGGGATCAGGATTTGGCCCCAGAAGGGGCTTCACCCTCGGCTCGTGGCTGGAGTTGAAGATGCCGTAGATGGAGTAGTAGTCCGCCGTGGGGATCGGGTCGTACTTGTGGTCATGGCAACGGGCACACGCCACGGTCAATCCCTGGGTCCCGCGGAAGACGACATCAATGCGGTCGTCAATGATGTCGTGGGTGTTGTCGAGAAAACGCCGCCCCAGGGTCAGGAACCCCTGTGCGGCCATCGGCCATGGGTTCTCCGGGGTCGCGATGCGGTCGCCGGCAATCTGCTCCACGAGGAACTGGTCGTAGGGCAGGTCATTGTTCAGCGACGTCACGACCCAGTCCCGGTAGGTGAAGCTGTGACTGAACCGTCGTTCCTGCTCGAACACGTACCCCTTGGAGTCCGCATATCGCGCCACATCCAGCCAGCGGCGCCCCCACCGCTCGCCGTATTGCGGCGACGCCAAGAGTCTGTCCACCACCCGCTCGTAGGCCCCGGGTGACGCGTCATTGAGGAATTGAGCGGTCTCGTCCGGGGTCGGCGGGAGCCCGGTCAGATCGAAGGTGACGCGGCGCAGCAGCGTGCGGCGATCCGCGGGTGGCATGGGCGACAGGCCGGCGGCGGCAAGACGGGTCTGGATGAAGTCGTCAATGGCATTCGCCCGCATGGCTGGCGGATCGAACTCCACGGGGGCCGGTGCCGGAGGATCCACCGGCTTTCGGAAAGCCCAATGGTCCTCCGAATTCGCGACGGCGACGCCCGCATCATCCCGTGGATCCGGAGCTCCAAGGCGGATCCATTCCTCGACCGCCGCGATGGCCTCCTCACCGAGAGGCGCGGCATGATCCTTGGGCGGCATCGCCGGCACGTCTGCGGCCGTGCCCCGCAACACCTGGAGGAGCAGGCTGTCTGCCGGCCGTCCTGCCGCCACCACCGGGCCTGAGGCGCCGCCGCTCAGGAGGCCCGCCCGGGTGTCGAGTCGCAGCCCGCCCTTCACCCGGGTGGCGCGGGCGCTGTGGCATTCGTAGCAGTGATCCGCCAGCAGGGGGCGGATCCGGTTCTCGAAGAATTCGATGGCCGCCGGGTCGGGCGCGGCACCGGCTGCCGACAGGGCGTTCAGCAGCACGACGGATGCAACGACCGCGGCCTGGATGCCGGGGAGGGCGAATCGGCGGTGCATCGGAGCGGACACGTCCCCCAGTTTGTCGAGCCGGGGCTTGAAGTCAAAGCGCGCGACGGGCTTCGCCCGGGCGTTCCGTTCGACATCCGCCGGTCAGCGGGAGGCCCTGGGAGGGGAGGGGGCCTTCAGATGGCGGTCCGCGAAGTCGAGATAGAACTCCCAGTCGTAGGCCGTCAGCGCGTGTTGTCCGGTGCGCACATGATAGCCCAGCGTCTCGCCGACGGAGGTGTTCACGGGCGGCATCTCGGCGACGCCAAGCCCGGGCACCCCGTAAAGCGTGTACACCGGCTCCGCACCCACCAGGCTGAGGAACTCCCCCCGGGGATCGGCCCAGCGGTCGTCCTCGGCGCTGCCCACATAGACCGGACGGGGCGCGCACAGCGCGATGAGTTCGTGCTGGTCCACCGGGAGGGCGGGCACATTGGTGTTGTAGTCCTTGAAGCGTCCGCAAAACCAGTGGGGGAAGCTGGTGTTGATGCGCCAGACCGTCTCGCCGTACCACCGGCGGGCGAGGGCGGCGCCGCCCTCGCCGGACTGATTGGAGATCACGAGTGCAAATCGTTCGTCCTGGGCTCCCGCCCAGAGCGCCGTCTTGCCCAGGCGCGAGTGGCCGATCAGGGCCACCCGGCGGCCGTCCACTCCCGGATCCGTCCGCAAATAGTCCATCGCGCGGCTCAATCCCCAGGCCCATGCGGCGATCGCCCCCCATTCGGACGGGCCGAACTCATGACGGTCGCCACCCCGGGCGACGGCCCCGCGCAGGCCCTCGCGCCACCCGGTGTCGTGGTCCGGTTCGACGTCTCCGTAATACATCGTGGCCAGCCCGTAACCCCGCTGAAGAATCTTTTCGATCGGCCACGCGGCGGCATCGGCACCCCGGGAGACCTCCTGGGCCCGGTTGTCGGTGATGCCCGAACGGGGCCGGTTTGGAACCCAGCCCGAGGGCAGGGGCACGGCGGGATCGGCCGTGACGGTATGGTTGCCGTCAAAATTGTACCCCAGGAACACGGGCACCGGATCGGACACCCCGTTGGGCAGGTACAGGAGCAGATCCAGGACCGGACCCGGTTCCCTTCGGGTCAACGGGATGCGGACAAGCTTCCGCGTTGCCAAACCGTCGAGTGCGTTGCGATCAATGGACACGACCCTGGCGCTTCCACGATACAGGCCGCGTGGGGTGCGTCCGTAGACGTGGTCCCTGAACAATTCGAGGAGTTCGAGACGCCTCCACGGCCAGGACGACTTTTGGGTGATCACCCGGCCGGACTCAAACACCAGCGGGTTGGGCAGCGTGTACGGGGGGACCTGGGATTCGTCTTCGTTGATGGGGATCCCCTCGGCGGCGTTCATCGTCAAGAATGCGACTGCTCCTGCGCCCAGCAGACCTGCCCTCCGGATTGCCTTGGACATGCCAGGATGCTCGCGATGCACTGGCGGAACGTCAAACCTGGGGCGACCGTTGAGGGGCAAGGGTCCGGAATTGAAACGCATCCCGTCGCCCGGACCCGGGGCCGACGGCGCGCATCGGGGGCCGCGCGGGATGGTGCGCGTTTGACGGCGGCCGGGAGGGGGCTTGTGTTGTGGTCGTTCTCATGAAGGCGCGGTTGTTCCTGCAGATTGCCGGTATGGCCACCATGGGGTTCTTCTCAGGAGCCCGGGCGGCGGCCCCCTCCCGGGACATGCCGGGCGTGCCGTCCGACCTGCCTTCCCTGGAGAACCGGCTGGCGGTCGAACCGGATCACGCCGCGACGCTGCTGCGGGCCGCACTGGAGTATCACGACCGCGCGGCGTTCGATGATGAGGAGGGCCGGCGCATGTTGCGGCGGGCTCGCGAAACGGTTGCAGTGCTGCTCCGGGTGGATCCGGGAAGTGTGCCGGGCCGGGCTTTGGAGGGCAGCTGCGTGGTCATCAGTGCCCGGGAGCCGCTCTGGCCGCCGGCCAGATTGAGGCGTGTCCGGGAGGGAAACCGCCTGATGGATGCAGCGGTGGCCGCGGATCCCAACGACGCCGATGCCCGGTTCATCCGGTGCAGCAACAATCTGTTCCTGCCGGACTTCTTCGATCGCCGAAAGACGGTGGAGGAGGATTTCCAGTGGCTTCGGGAGCGCGTGGACCGTGGCGACTTTACTGAAGAATTTCGTCAGTACGTGCTCTTGTATCACGGACTTGCTCTCCTCCGCCGGGGCGATCGCCAACAGGCCCTGGTTCTCTGGGAAGCCGGACTCCGGATCCGCCCGCAGTCCCCCGTGGCCGCCGAGTTGGGCGATGCCATCGCTGGAACCTCGCCGCTGGCCCGTCAGGCCCTCCGGTGATCCGGCCGCTCCGGCGTGATGCGCGTGGCGGTCGGACCGGTTTGAATCCATCATGTGACGCGGGTGGGGATTCCGCCGGGAAGGATTGCCGATTCAGCGAGGTTGACGCCCGGCAATCACGACCCGGGCGCGGCCGCGATGAACACATCCACCTGCTGCCCGACGAAGAGTGGAGCGTCCGGGACTTCGGTGACGACATAGATGACCTGCAGGACGCGGGTGTCCACCCGTTCCGTGACGTCCCCGGTGAGGGAACGTTTGGGAATGACCAACGGCTCGAAGCGGACGAACCGCAGGGTTGCGCGTTTCCGGGCGTCGCCGCGGAGCCGGGCCTCGGCAGCGGCCGAGGGCATCACCCGCCATCCCTCATGCTCGTCCACGTCCACCCGGACGTGAAGCGGATCCAGCTGGCCCAGGACTGCCAGTGGCCGGATGCCTGGTCCGGCAGCCGCGTACTCTCCCGGGCGCACGTTGACCTGGAGCACGGTGGCGGCGATGGGCGAACGGACCGTGGCGCGCTCAATCTCGGTGTCCACAACCGCCAGCGCGGCTTCAGCGGCGACCGCCTCGGCGCGGACCTCATCCAGGCGGGCTTCCGCGGTGCGCACGGCAAACCGGCGTCGCTCCAGTTCCTCGGGGCTGATCACGGCGGTCCGCGACAACTGCTCCGCACGGGTCCTTTGGTCGTTCAGGTCGTCCAGGACGCTGCTCGCGGTGTCCACCCGGCGTCGGGCTGCGGCCAGCGCGGCTTCCCGCACGCCGCGCTCGGCGCGCAAGGCCCGCGTATCAAGTTCAAAGAGGGGTGCCCCGGCCCCGACGGCATCGCCAACGCGGACCGGCACGGCCACCACCACTCCCGAAAGCGCGGTGCCGACCGCGACGGGCTCGCTCGAAGGTTCCACCAGACCGACGGCGGCGATGGATGCCGGGAATGGGGTTTGTGGCGGACCCAGGGGTGGCTCGGTGGCCTCACGTCGGGGGTGGGAGCGAACCACCGACACGGCGGCAAACACGGCCGCGGCGGCTGCGACTAGAGGCAGCGTCCAGGGGAAGGTTTTCATCTCAGTGAGTGTGGCGCTTCGGTTCCGGATGCATGCCGCGATCCACGCCGAGGATCCGGCCGTCATCCATCCGTGCGATGGCGTCGGCGAAATGCAGCACCCGGGTGTCGTGGGTGACCACGATCACCGCGCGGTCGGCGGCCAGGGCGGCGCCGGCGAGTTGCTCCATGACCGACTCACCGGTGGCGTGATCCAGGGCGGCGGTCGGTTCGTCGCAGACAATGAGGCGCGGCTCGTGAATCAAGGCCCGGGCGAGGGCCACCCGCTGCTGCTGGCCGCCGGACAACCGGGAGGGGATGGTGTCGAGGCGGTCTGCAAGCCCGAGCCGGGTCAGAAGATCCCGGGCGCGGGGCAGCGCCTCGCGACGCCGGACGCCGGCCGCGAGCAGGGGGACGGCTGCGTTCTCCGACGCGGTGAGCGACGGAAGGAGGTTGTATTGTTGAAAGACGAATCCGAGATGTCGTCGGCGGAACCGCACGCGTTCCCCGGGGGTAAGCCGTTCCACAGCGTGCCCAAAAAGCTCCACGTCGCCCTCCGTGCTGTCGAGGAGACCGGCGATGACCGAGATCAGCGTGGTTTTGCCGCAGCCGCTCGGTCCGAGCAGGAACGTCATCTCCCCGGGGGCCGCCTCGAAGTCCACGCCCCGCAGCACGTCCACGCGGGTGTCCCCGGTTCCGAACTGCTTGCGCAGTCCGCGACAGGCCACTGCGGGAGGGATCCGGTTCATGCGCGGAAAACGCTGGCGGGTTCCAGAACAAGCACGCGGCGCAGGCTGAGCAGGCTGGCGAGCAGGACGACGAACACCATGCAGCCCCCGGTGAGCAGCACCGATGGGAGCATCAGGATGATGCCGCGGGTGGCAACGAGGTGCTGGGTGGCCTCGAAGAAGGCGGCGGCCATGCCGGTGCCGATCGCGAAGCCGATCAGGCCCACCGCACCGCCTTGCAGCAGCACCATCAATACGAGGCGGCCGTTGCCGACACCGATGGCCTTGAGCGTTCCGAACTGCCGCAGGTTTTCGACGGTGAACAGGTAGAAGGTCTGCCCGGCCACCACGGTGCCGACAATGAGGGCGATCCCGATGGTGATGCCGAAATTGACCGGGATGCCCGTGTTCCGGAGGTAGTACCGGATGCAATCCCATGCGAACTCCTCGGTGGTACGCGCTCGCAATCCGGTCTGGGCCTGAATCGCCGCGCACAGGGCGCCGGGGCTGGATTCCGATGATGGACGCGCGAGCACGTAGGCCATCTGGTTGCGTTCCGGGCCCTGAAAATGGAGGGCAACGCTGTACCGGGTGTGGATCACCGGGAAACTGGAGAACGGCGCCGACGCCTCGGAGATGCCCACCACGGTGACCGCATGGTCGTTGAGTTCGAGGCGGCGACCGATCTGGAGCGGTTCGCCCGGGAAGAGCAGTTGGTGCCCCGCGCGATCCAGGACCACCGAGTCGGGCGCCTGCAGACGCGCCCACGACCCCATCACCATCCGGCGCGGAGCACCGACCAGCGTGGCGTCGTCAAGCCCCAGGACGACGGTCTGCGCGAAGCGTCCCCCGGGCGTCCGCGCCACCGGCATGCCCTTGTAAAGCCGCACCGCCCAGGCGACCCCCGGCACACCGCGCACCCGGTGGAGTGCCGTGTCCCGGAGTGCCTTTGTCTCCTCGAAGTACTCGGTCACCGGGTCCATCACCCAGACCTCCGCATCCGTCACGTCGAGGATCTGACTCGCAGTCCGCTTCAGGATGCCCGCAAAGATCGAGGTCTGGTTCTCCAGGAGGAAGGTGCTGAAGGCGATGGCGAACACGAGCCCGAGGTATTTGGCGCGCTCGTGCGTCAGCATCTGCCACGCGACCCAGTTCATGCGACGGTCCTCCTCTTTGGGCGTCCCGGGGGCGGGGAGAGCCACCCGGCCTCGGGAAACACCTCCGCCCGGATCCGCCGGTCGGTGGCGGCATAATCCCATTCGGAGAGCAGGGGGCGCCATCCGAGCGCATCGCAGACGAGAGCCTGGTTGAACCGGGTGGCCGCGGTGGGATCGGACAACCGGCACAGCCGCTGGATGTCGGGCTCCAACGCCATGGCGTGACTCCCCATTGTGATCGCGATCAGACTGAAGCAGACCACGCCCGCGGCAGGCGTGGCCGGAAGGTCCCCTGCCTCCTGCGCCTCCGTCGCAATGCGCTCCAGAACCCGGAGACAGCGCTCCCCCTCGCGGCCATGGGCCTCGCGTCGCGCGGCCGAGGCATCCTCCCAGAACGACCGGGCGTGCAGCATCAGATCAATCTGGAAATAGGTGGGATGCGCGATGGCGAACTGGATGCACGCCACGCCCACGGCGCGCATGCGCTCGCGGCTGCGTCCGGTGAAGCCGGCCGCCCGCTCAAACAAGTCCGCCCGCTCCTTCAGCTCCCGAGTGGCCACAGCCAGGGCCAGGTCCTCCTTGCTCTCGAAATGCTGGTAGATCGTCCCCTTGGCGTACTCGATGGCCCGGGCCAGTTCGTCGAGGTTCAGTCCCTGAAAGCCGTCCCGCAGCAGCAACCGCCCGGCATGCTCCACCATCAGCGCCTCGCGCGCCTCGCGCTCCCGAGTCCTGCGTTCCCCAGTGCCCACGCGCCGAGGATGTGATGGCTTGACTCGAAGTCAATATTGGAATGCGAGTCAATCTTGTGACGATCCCAGCGGATTGCGGGCTGCGGACGACGACGGCTACAATTCCTGCATGCCGCGGGCCAGATTGCGGCGCAGGCGCTCGCGGTTGGCCGCATCGTGGAACTCCACCGGGTTGAAATCGTCGGTCAGGATCCGTCCGTGACCTGGATCCGTCTCCTGCGTGCGGGACAACACCCGCACGACCTCCTCGCGGACCACCGGATGGACGGTTCGCGGATCCACCCGCTGGTGCACCTGCAGCGGCGATGTCGAGGCGGCGAAGAAGGCGTTGCCGCCCTCCGCGGCGTGCAGCGCCACGTGCGGGAACACGGCGCGCAGGGTCTTCATCAGGGAGGCGAGGAAGAAATCCTTCCCCTGGCGTGTCTCCCCGAAGCAGTTGATCACCAGCACGCCCCCGGGCAGGAGCACTTCGCGCATCGTCTCGAAGGCCTCGCGGGTCATGAGGTGGGCGGGCGACGAGTCGCCCAGGAACGCGTCGAGCAGGATCGCGTCGTACCGGTTCGTGCAGCGGTTCAGGAACTGGCGGCCGTCGCCAATTGTCAGGTTCATCACCGACGGGTCGAGGTCGAAGAACTGCTCGGCGACGGGAACGACAGCCGGATTGATCTCAACAACGTCCACCTGGACCCCCTCCCGCGCGAGTTGGGCTGGCACGATGCCGATCCCGAGGCCGATGCACAGCACCGAGCGGAGCGGCTCCACGTGCATTCGGGCCAGCCCGTGCAGGGCGTAGGTGAACACCGAGGCGCTTTGTCGGGTCTGCGGAATGTAGGTGTTCTGGATGAGGTAGTCGTTGACGTAGAACCGGCGGGAGCCGGACGACGTCTCCATCACCTGGAGCTGGCCGAAGTTCGAGTTGCCCCGGTGGAGCTGCTTCACATGGGAATATTCCAGCCGCAGGTCCCGACGCACCCCGAGGGTTGCCAGCAGGGCGACGGCGGCGGCCGCGGCCGTTGCCGCGCCTGCACGCCGGCCCCAGACGACGAAGTGGGCCACCGCCACGACGGCCACCAGGGCTGCGGTTAATGCCATCGTGAGCGAATTGGGCATCAGCGGGATGAGGAGATACCCGATCAGAGCCGTCCCAAGAAGGCTGCCCACGGTGCTCAGCGACGTCAGCCTGCCCACGGCGCCGCCGACCTGCTGCAGTTGATGGGTGAGAAATCGCACCAGGAACGGCGCGGTCATCGCCAGCAATGACAGGGGCACAAAAAACAGGAACATCGAGGCGAGCAACGATCCCACGGGCAGCGGCAGATCCAGACACTTCTCCGCGACGGGACGCACGCCGATCACCGTGAGGGCGAGGTATGCGGCGGCGGCCAGCATGGCCGCGTAGAGCCGGTTCAAACCCGCAGCGGCATCCGACAGACGCCCCCCCAGGTAGTAGCCGGCCGCCAGCGAGACCATCGCCATGCCGATCTGGGCGGTCCACACGAAGTGCGAGGTGCCCAGGTAGGGTGCCAGCATTTTTGCCCCCAGAATTTCCACGATCATGATGGCCGCCCCGTTGACGAGGGCGGTCAGGTACAGAAAGCGCCGCTGGGCGCGACTGAGCAGCGGCAAGACCGGGGCAACGGTTGAGGACACCACACGCGGAGTGTGTTTCGGCCGCGGGCCGCTGGCGACCCTGGAAACGTCAACCGGTTGGCGTGGAACGGGAGCGGATCGTGGAGACGATGCCGGGCGGGGTCCACTCGTTGAGTGACCGCTCTCCCGCCGGCACGCTGCCGGTTGCCTCCAGCCGTTCCAGTGCCTCGCCGATGAGGTACAGCGAGCCGGTGAGCAGCACCGCGGGGTCGGACACCGCCCAGCGCAACGCCTCATCCAGCGAGGTGGCGGCCCGGACCGGTCTTCCCATCCCGGTCGCGATCACTGCCGCCTTCAGTTCACCGGGGCTGACGCTGCGGTGGCTGTCCACCGGTACGGTGATGAGGCGGCCGGCCAGGGGGGTGAGCTCCCGGATCATGGACCGCCAGTCCTTGTCCGCGAGCATGCCCACAATGACGGTGGGACGAACCCCGGGGAGAACCTCCGTAAGGGCGGCCTTCACGGCCAGGACCGCCGGCAGATTATGCGCGCCATCCAGCACCAGGATTTGGGAACCACGACGGATCTCCTGAAGGCGTCCGGGCCACCGCGTGGATGCCAGTCCCTCGCGGAGGGCGTCGTCACCCACCGGAAGCCACACCCGAAGCATGCGGATCGTGGCCGCCGCCAGTGCGGCATTCAGGCGCTGGTGGGCTCCTCGAAGGCCGGGCGCGACGGTCAACGCAGCGGCCTCGGGCGCGCCGACGGCGAGAAACGGGGCGTCGAGTTCCCGGGCGCGGTACTCCAGGACGGCCCGCGCATCCGGATCCTCGGCGGCCGTCAACGCCGGAACGCCCGGCTTGAAGATCCCCGCCTTCTCGGCCGCGATTCTGTCGAGGGTGGAACCCAGGATGTGCTGGTGGTCCAGCCCGACATTGGTGACCACGGTGGCGAGGGGCATGACCACATTGGTGGCGTCCAGCCGGCCCCCGAGCCCCGTTTCCCAAATCGCGACATCCACCGAAGCGGCGGCGAACTCCCGCAAGGCCATGACCGTGGCCGCCTCAAACAAGGTGGGGGATGGACCCGGACAACGCCCGGCGATCTCCCGGAATGCCGCCACGCTTCCGGCCAGCGCCTCATTGGAGAGGGGAGCGCCATTGATGCGGATGCGTTCACCGAACCGGACCAGATGGGGGGAGGTGTAGAGTCCCACCCGGTAGCCTGCCGTCCGGTAGACGCAGTCGAGGAAGGCACACACCGAACCCTTCCCGTTGGTACCCGCGACGTGAATGAAGCGCAGACCGCTCTCGGGATTGCCGGCGGCGGCGCACAGACGGCGGGTGGTTTCCAGTCCGGGTTGCATTCCGAACTGCCCAAGGGACGCGAGGTATTCCAGTGCAGCAGCGGGCGACACCCCGACACCCTCCCGCGGTCTGGGACGGTCGCAAGTCCCATCGCACGCCCGACGTAATCCGTGTGGCTGGCGGTGCGACCCCGGCTTGACGTGTCGCTGCGAGCCGGGCCCGTGGGAACGCCGTGCGCGGACGCCCGGGGAGGACCTTCAACCCGCCGCTGGAGGGCGCAGGGGAGCGGGATCCGCACCGCCGGGTCAGGCCCCCATGAGCCGCCGCACAAACCGCTCCATCCGTTCCAAACCCTTCTCAATGCTGGCCAGGTTCGTGGCGTAGCTGAGGCGGATGTACGCGTCCGCGCCAAAGGCGATTCCTGGCACGGCCGCCACGCGTTCCTCATCGAGCAGACGGGCGCAAAACTCGGCGGAGCGCAGCCCGGTCCCGCTGATGTTTGGGAACAGGTAGAAGGCGCCCCGGCTGTTGACACAGGTGATGCCGGGGATGGCATTCAACCGTTCCCAGGCGAGCGTGCGGCGCCGGGCAAATTCGGCGAGCCACCCGGGCAGGTGGTCCTGCGGGCCGGTCAATGCCGCCAGGCCGCCCTTCTGGGCGAAGGAACAGGGGTTGCTCGTGCTGTGCGACTGTATGGCGTCAATCGCCTTCGCAACCGGCCCGGGGGCCGCCAGGAATCCCAGGCGCCACCCGGTCATGCTCCAGGCCTTGGCGAACCCGTGCACGATGATGGTCTGGGCCGCGTGGGTCGGGCTGAAGCCGGCCACCGACCGGTGTTGCGCACCGTCATAGAGCAGGTGCTCGTAGATCTCGTCGCTCAGGATCAGCACGCCCCGTTCGACGCACACGTCTCCGAGCGCGCGGACTTCCTCAGGCGAATACACGGTGCCGGTGGGGTTGCTCGGCGAGTTGAGGATGAAAAGCCGGCTGCGCGGTGTGATCGCGGCGCGCAATTGATCGGGGGTGACCTTGAACTCGGTGCGGTCGCTGGTGGGCAGGATCACCGGGGTGGCACCCGCCAGCTTCACCATTTCGGGATAGCTCAGCCAGTAGGGCGCCGGAATCAACACCTCATCCCCCTCCTGGCAGGTGGCCAGGATCGCGTTGTAGCAGGAGTGCTTCCCGCCGTTGCTCACGATGATCTGGGACGGCTCGAACCGGAGACCGTTCTCCCGGAGAAACTTGTCGGCAATGGCCTGGCGCAGTTCGGGGATGCCCGAACTCGGCGTATACTTCGTGAATCCGGCGGCCAGCGCGGCCGCGGCGGCATCCTTGATGTGCTGAGGGGTGTCAAAGTCCGGTTCGCCGGCGCCGAAGCCCACGACGTCCAGGCCTTCCGCCTTCATCTGCTTGGCCCGCGCGTCAATGGCGAGGGTGACGGACGGTGTAAGCGAGGCCGCACGGTGCGCGATCGGGAGTTGCATACGAAAGCGCGGAGACGTTGCGGAACCCGACTGCGGAGGCAAGCGGAAGTTCGGGTGGCGCCCGACGCAAGGGTGCCTCCCAGAACCGGAAGTCCGCAGCGATTGCTGGAACCTTCGACGAACCGCCTGCTGTTTGAACTCCCAGAGTCCCTTCGCTCCACCGGCACGGAGCGACTTTGGCCAACTTGGGGATGCGCCCTTTTGTTGCATTCTGGCCTGTTTGCGCTTGCGCGTCCCGCAGCGGATGCTGCAATCCCGTGGTGGTCCCCCACAACCGATGGCGCCTTGCGGCTCTATTTGGAAGCATCCTTGGACTTGCTCCTGCGATGGCGGCGGACAGGCTCCTGTGGCAGATCGGGACATACCATCCGACGACGACGTCAAGGAATTCCGAGTTTCCCTCGCAGAACAACAAGAACGACCTCGCGCCCGGTCAGGTGACGCGGATTGCCGGGGATCCGCAGTTTCAACCGGAGGCCAATGCCCCGCTGGATGACGACTACTACACCGCCGGGTCTTATCCTGCGGGATTCAACGGCCTGGCGGCGCCCCTGTTGGTGCCCTTCGATGAACCGTGGTCCGCCTGGGAGAGTGCTCTGACGGCAGGAGATCGCACCAACCGGCTCCACTTTGTGCTTTCCCCGGCGCAGGTGGCGCCGGGGTCCCGGATCCGGTTTGAGATCCGGTATCCGGACGCCCTCTTGATGATCAACAACGTCAAGCAGGGGTTTGGCTCCCATGACATCATCATGCGGTTCAAGAACGCCTCCGGACTGGCCACGGTTCTCGACACGCGGACGCTCACCCAGGCCGCGACGGTGGCCGTCGAGGTGGAGGCCGCTGCGATCAGCGCTTCCGCGGGGCCCAACTCGGTGGAGTTTGTGCGGACCGGCCCTGTGCTCTCCGGGTACTCCCATTCCCTGGGAATGGCGTATGTTCGCATCGAGTCCACACCGGCAGTCCTGAACACGCCGCCGGTTCCGGGTCCGGTTGCGCTCCAGGTCATTCCCGAACTGGAATTGTTCCAGCTTCAATTGACCGCCACAGATGCTCATACCGGGCCGGAGGGGCTCGTCTATTCGCTGATCAGCGGACCGGACGGGCTGTCGGTCAGCCCCTTCGGACTTGTGAACTGGATTCCCGCTGAGGCCCAAGGCCCCTCGACCCATGCGGTGGCGGCGCGGGTGACGGACAATGGCATACCGCCGCTGAGCGCCACCAACGAGTTCGCCATTGCGGTGCTGGAGATCAACCGCGCTCCGGTGTGGTTGCCGGAGGGGGATGCGACGCTGACGGAGCTTGCGCTGTTTCAGCGGACGTTGATGGCGACGGATCCCGATCTGCCGGCGAATGCGCTGAGCTATGAGTTGATCAATGGGCCGGAGGGGATGGTGGTGAGTGCCGCGGGACTGTTGGCCTGGACCCCGGTCGCGGCACAGGCCCCATCCACCAACGTGGTGGTGGTGCGGGTGGTGGACGACGGCGAACCGCCGTTGAGCGCGACCAATACTTTCACGGTGTACATGGATTCAATCAACCGGCCGCCGGTGTTCGATCCGGTGGCCGAGGTGGCTATCGAAGAGCTGGTGCCCTTCCAGCTGGCGTTGACGGCGAGCGATCCGAACGGGCCGTCGGACGTGCTTCGCTTCTCGCTGATCCTGGGACCGGAGGGGCTGACGGTTTCTGAGGAGGGCCTGTTGGACTGGACGGCGACGGAAGCGCAGGGCCCCTCGACCAATGCGGTGGCGGTGCGGGTGACGGACAACGGCATACCGCCGCTGAGCGCCACCAACGAGTTCGCCATTGTGGTGCTGGAGATCAACCGCGCTCCGGAGTGGGTGCCGGAGGAGGATGCGACGCTGACGGAGCTTGCGCTGTTTCAGCGGACGTTGATGGCGACGGATCCCGATCTGCCGGCGAATGCGCTGAGCTATGCATTGCTCAGCGGGCCGGAGGGGATGGTGGTGAGTGCCGCGGGACTGTTGGCCTGGACCCCGGTCGCGGCACAGGCTCCATCCACCAACGTGGTGGTGGTGCGGGTGGTGGACGACGGCGTGCCGCCGTTGAGCGCGACCAACACCTTCACGGTGTACATGGATTCGATCAACCGGCCGCCGGTGTTCGATCCGGTGGCCGAGGTGGCTATCGAGGAGTTGGTGCCCTTCCAGTTGGCGTTGACGGCGAGCGATCCGAACGGGGCGTCGGACGTGCTTCGCTTCTCGCTGATCCTGGGACCGGAGGGGCTGACGGTGTCTGAGGAGGGCTTGTTGAACTGGACGGCGACGGAAGCGCAGGGCCCCTCGACCAATGCGGTGGTGGTGCGGGTGACGGACAACGGCGTGCCCCCGCTGAGCGCCACCAACGAGTTCGCCATTGTGGTGCTGGAGATCAACCGCGCTCCGGAGTGGGTGCCGGAGGGGGATGCGACGCTGACGGAGCTCGCGCTGTTTCAGCGGACGTTGATGGCGACGGATCCCGATCTGCCGGCGAATGGGCTGAGCTATTCATTGCTCAGCGGGCCGGAGGGGATGGTGGTGAGTGCCGCGGGACTGTTGGCCTGGACCCCGGTCGCGGCACAGGCTCCATCCACCAACGTGGTGGTGGTTCGGGTGGTGGACGACGGCGTGCCGCCGTTGAGCGCGACCAATACTTTCACGGTGTACGTGGATTCCATCAACCGGCCGCCGGTGTTCGATCCGGTGGCCGAGCCGGTGATCGAGGAGTTGGTGCCCTTCCAGCTGGCGTTGACGGCGAGCGATCCGAACGGGTCGGCGGACGTGCTTCGCTTCTCGCTGATCCTGGGGCCGGAGGGGCTGACGGTGTCTGAGGAGGGCTTGTTGAACTGGACGGCGACGGAATCGCAGGGCCCTTCGACCAACGCGGTGGTGGTGCGGGTGACGGACAACGGCATACCGCCGCTGAGCGCCACCAACGAGCTCGCCATTGTGGTGCTGGAGATCAACCGTGCTCCGGAGTGGGTGCCGGAGGAGGATGCGACGCTGACGGAGCTCGCGCTGTTTCAGCGGACGTTGATGGCGACGGATCCCGATCTGCCGGCGAATGCGCTGAGCTATTCATTGCTCAGCGGGCCGGAGGGGATGGTGGTGAGTGCCGCGGGACTGCTGGGCTGGACCCCGGTCGCGGCACAGGCTCCATCCACCAACGTGGTGGTGGTTCGGGTGGTGGACGACGGCGTGCCGCCGTTGAGCGCGACCAACACCTTCACGGTGTACATGGATTCAATCAACCGGCCGCCGGTGTTCGATCCGGTGGCCGAGGTGGCTATCGAAGAGCTGGTGCCCTTCCAGCTCGCATTGACGGCCACAGACCCGGACCTGCCTCCCGAGGTCCTCACCTTCTCGCTGATCAGCGGACCGGAGGGGCTGGCGATTTCCGAAGGTGGATTACTGAGCTGGACGCCGACGGAGGGGCAGGGGCCGTCAACCAATGTTGTTCGCGTCCGCGTCGTGGACAGCGGAATACCTCCACTGGGTGCCACGAATGAAGTCACCATTGTCGTGCTGGAGGTCAATCGGCCACCGGCCTTCGCCGCCGTCTCAGACCAGCAAATCGGGGCCTTGCTGCCGTTGAGGTTCTCCGTCACCGCCACGGATCCGGACCTTCCTGGTAATCTCCTGATTTACAGTGTATTGGAAGGACCGGAGGGGCTGGCGATTTCCGCGGAGGGTGAAGTGACCTGGGTGCCTGCCGAGGCGCAGGCCCTTCAGGTCCATCCCGTGATCCTTCAGGTTACCGACAATGGGACGCCTCCCTTTTCCGATACGGCGACCCTGCAGATTGAGGTGGCTGCGTCCCGTTCCGCGTGGTTTGTCGGAGCGGATGATGCCACGGGGTCGGGTAACTCCGAGTTTTCCACACAGAACAACCAGAATGATCTACCCCCGGGTCGCGTGACCCGCCTGCCCGGGGATCCCGCCTATGTGGCGGCGACCAATCCGACGGCTGACGATGACCATTACCTGGCGGGAGCGTATCCAGCGGGCTTCAACGGACTCCCGGCTCCGTTGTCGGTTCCGTTCGACGAACCCTTCAAGGCTTGGGAGGGGGCGCTGACCCAGGGGGATCGCACCAACCGCCTGCACTTCATCCTGGGTCCGAGCCGCGCTGAGTCCGATGGCACAATCAGGATATCCCTCGAATTCCAGTCGGCGTCGCAGATTGTCAACGGTGCCAGCGTCGGGTTTGGAGATCACGACATCGTCATCCGGATGCGCAATGCGTCCGGTTTGCAGACGGTGCTTTTCTCCAGCCGGGTTTCCGCCCGCACCAACGTGGTCATCCTTCTGCCAAACCCCGGGGCTGGAGTCTCCGCGGGCCCGAATACACTCGAGTTTGTGCGGACGGGTCCGATCGTCACCCAGTCGTCCATCCTTTTCGATTACATCGCGATCGAGGCGCTGGATCCCAACCGCAACGCTCCCGTGTTTGCCGTCCATCCACCGCTGGAGGTGGACGAACATCAGACGCTTTCGGTGGATATCACCGCCACTGATGTTGAGACGCCCGCGCACCGGCTGACCTACACGATGATCGGCGGACCTGCAGGCGCGGTCCTGACACCCGCCGGCCGGCTGACGTGGACTCCGACTGAGGATGACGGAGACACCGTCAAGGTGGTCCACGTTGAGGTGACTGACGATGGCCTACCTTCCCGCAGCACCCGTCAAGAGATTCTGATCGTCGTACGCGAAGCCAATTCGCCACCGGTTGTTCCGTCCGTCGCACCCCGGACGACCGAGGGCGTGACACCCATTTCCTTTCTGTTGACCGCGTTCGATCCGGACACTCCGGCCAATGCGTTCGCCTGGCAGAAACTCTCGGGTCCTCCATCGCTGACCATTTCGCCGGACGGCCTGGTGGCATGGGCGCCCCACCCTTCCGATGTCCCTTCGACCCACGTTGTCGAGTTCGCCGTCACGGACGATGGAGTTCCCCCCATGAGCACCACCGGTCAGTTCATCGTTTTCGTCAACCGACCGGGCCAGCCCCCCGAACCCACGGTCAGCAGCCTGCTCAGCGATTTCACCCGACCGGCAACGCACTGGAACCGCTCCGACGTCATCCTCTCCTCGCGCGTCTATCACGAAAAGCCGACGTACCAAATGACCCATCGGGTCAATGGCGTCAATGTTCCGATCCTCCTGGACACGTTTGAAGCCTTCGATGCGTTCTTCGCCAACCGGATGGAGTGGGTGTTCTGGCTGCAGGCCTATGATGACCGCATGCTCAACACGGCGGCCCAGCGGGGCGTCCAGTTGAGCCTGACAATTGATCCCAACATCCGCGACTACTTTTCGCAGTCCCTCACATCCGCCACCTACACCATTGGTCGGGTCAAGAACATCAACAATGAACCCGCCGCGCGGACGGACCACCTGAACAGCGGCAAGTATCCGGGGTGCGCGCGGCGGGAGGATTTCCGAAACGTGTGGATCGAGCATGCCCTGGCCCTGATCAATCGGAACCCCGCGGTCGTGCAAACGCTTCAGATGGACGCCGTGGACATGAACATCGAAATCATCGGCAACGGCGGTTGCTATTGCGACGAATGCAACACGGGTTTCCGCCAATACCTCTCCACAAATCTAACTCCCGCGGAACTGACGCAGGCCGGGGTGGGGGATGTCGCGGTTTTCAGCTACCGGGATTATCTCAAGTCCAGGGGTCAGGATCCCGTCAAGTTCATTTCCGTGGGTTCCCCGGTGTTGAAGGACGCGTTCGTCAATTTCCAGACGGCGAACACCCTCGAATTCTACACCGTCGTCCATGCCGCCATCACGAATCATTTTGGACGTCAGATCAAGTTCTCCGCCAATACAAGGTCCAGCTCCCAGGCGATCGAGGAGCGCCACGATCTGTTCATGCGGGAATGCAACACTTCGGATCCGGCGGCAATTTACGACACGTTTCTGAAGCAGGCGGCCCTGGACGACAAGCCGCTGGCATTGACCTACGATGGTTCCTATCTGGTTGCGGAGCACCGGCGATTCACCGCGTCCGGTTATGCGGCGGGTGGAAACGTGATCGTGCCCTGGGATACGTACATCATTCCCCAGGACTACAATGCGCCGTCTCAAGGGCGGTTTTATGGGACCGTGGCGGACTTTGCCCCGATCCTGGGTTTCGTCCGGGCAATGTCCCGGTATCTCGACGGATACGAAGATGCCGGCTTCTTCAATGCCAGCCGGTCGGATCCGAGGTATCCGGTGGAGCCTCTGTTTGTTGAGAACCGGTCCGCTGCGAGCGTCACGATACGGGCCACCCGGACGCGTCAGGATCCGGTGGTGGTCCACATGATCCGCAGCAGTCCGGCCGATGCGGATCCGATTGTGCTGTCGCTCAATCCGGAGGCGTTTTTTGGAACGGCGATGAAGAAGACGCTGTACACGCTGCGGCCGTATGATGCAGGAATTCACAACGCAGCCCGTTTGACGAAGGACTACTCGGCCCTTGCGGTGGACATCACCCCGGAGGGCTTTTCCGACCGGAGCCTGACGCAGTTGGAGATTCCCCCGTTCGATTTGTGGGCGATTCTGGTCCTTGAGCCGGCCCCGGGCGCCCTGGTCCAGCCGGCCATTGTGACCCGGAGGGACATGATTCACGCAAACCAGGAAGTTCGGATTGTCAATGCCGGGAAGGGGACGATTCGCTACACGCTGGACGGCAGTGATCCGGTTTCGACGTCGCCGGAATACTCCGGCCCCCTCCGAATTCACGAGGCAAGCACCATCAAGGCGCGGTCATTCCTCGGTGGCAATGCAACGCCGGTGAGCACCGTGGTGGTCCGGGGCGTGCCCGTATTTGATGTTGCGAAGAATCCGGCCACGAAGTTGTGGCTTCGGCCCTGGGTGGATCTCAAGGGGCTTTCCCATAACGCTCCGGTGACCAGTTGGTCGCCGTCGGTAGGTCCTGTCGTCCGGGCGCCGACGGGGTCGCTGCCCAACTTGGCGATCAACACGCCGCCGGTCTATCGAACCAACGTGATCAATGGGGCGCCTGGCGTGTATTTCAATGGGACGAACTGCCTTTCCGCAGGCGGATTGATGAACACGGCCGGGATCCCGCAGAATTTCACCGTGGTGATGACGACGCACTCCGAGGACGGCGATTTCGGAATGTGTGGCAATGGCAGCAATGGGGGCGGCGGTGTCCCGCGCTTTTACATGACCCGGAAGCAGTTCTCCTATGGGGATCCCGAGACAACCATCGGGCTTTCGCCGAGTCCCGGAGTGGATCTGATGGCCGTTCGCATGGGCGCCGACGGCCGCATTGAGGTCTTCAAGAACGGCCAGCTGGCCGGGATACGGAACGCCAGCGTTGTCAACGCCTTTGGCAGTGGCGGATCGTTCGCCGTTCCGTGGGGCAAGCCCAGCAAGGTGCCGTCCGGCACCCTGGGTGAGGTGATCGTCTTCAACCGGGCACTGACCGACGCGGAGTTGGAATCCATCCATCTCACCCGACTTGCCCGGCTCTTCGGCACCAACAAGCCGCCGGTCGTGGTTCCGGTTCCGTTGCAGATCCTGCAGGAGCATGAACCGTTCCAGCTTCAAATGGACGCCAGTGACGATGATACTCCGTCGGACGAGTTGGTCCATTCGCTGCTGACTGGGCCCCGCGGATTGCAGGTCACTGCGCGTGGGCTTCTGACATGGACCCCGGGTGAGGACCAGGGGCCTCTCATTCATCAGGTGGACGTGGTGGTCACCGATGATGGCACTCCCCCGCGGAGTGCCACCAACAGTTTCAGCCTGGTGGTCGTGGAAGTAAACGAGCCCCCGGTCTTTGCTCCGCTGGAGGTTGTGGAGATCGAGGTGGGGCACCCGCTGGCATGGACATTGGATGCGGTGGATGCAGATGTGCCGCAAAACCTCCTGCAGTATCAGCTCATCACCGGACCGGACGGGCTTGAGATCGCCTCGTGGGGTGAGGTCCTGTGGACGCCGGACGCGGCTCAGGGTCCGTCCACCAATCGGGTGGTTGTCTCGGTCACGGACGATGGCCATCCGCCGATGAGCGCGGAATTGGACTTCACCGTCGTCGTTTACGAAAGGAACGACCCGCCGGTCCTGGGGCCGCTCACCGATGCGGTCACCGATGAGTTGATCGAGTTTCAGCGACTCCTGACCGCCTGGGATTTGGAGACTCCGGCCAGCGGGCTCACGTACTCGCTCGTCAGCGGCCCGGCCGGTTTGACGGTCAGCCCGGGGGGAGTCCTCTCGTGGACACCCTCGGAATCCCAGGGGCCTTCCACCCAGCTCGTGACCGTACGAGTCACCGACGGCGGCATGCGCCCGAAGAGCACCCTTGGTTCGTTTACCATTGTCGTTCGCGAGGTGAACCGACCGCCGGTGCCTGGCCTCGTGGAGGACCAGTCCATCCAGGAATTGGTACCCCATGAGCTCATGTTGACGGCCACGGATGGGGATCTTCCCCCGAACGGGTTGTTCTATTCGCTGGTTGGCGGGCCGGAGGGACTGGACGTCAGCGCCGCCGGCCTCCTGAGCTGGACACCGTCCGAGGCGCAAGGCCCTTCCACCAATGTGATCATGGTCCGGGTCACCGACGATGGCGAACCGCCGCTAAGCGCGACCAATGTGTTCACGATTGTCGTGGATTCGGTCAATCAGGCACCCGTCTTCAACCCGATTGGCGAGGTCTCTACGGACGAACTGGTGCATTTGCAGCTCATGTTGACGGCCACGGACCCGGACTTGCCGGCCGATCGGCTGTCCTTTTCCCTGGCCAGCGGACCCGAGGGGTTGACCGTGGCCGGGGACGGTCTCCTGAGCTGGACGCCGACCGAGGCGCAGGGACCTCTGACCCACGTGGTGACGGTCCGGGTGACGGACGATGGAGAACCGCCCCTGAGTGCCACCAATGCCTTCACGATCGCAGTTCGCGAAATCAATCTCCCTCCCGGATTTGACCCGGTGGAGGATGCCACGATCCCAAAACTTGTTCCATTTGAGCTCGCCTTGTCGGCCAGTGATCCCGATCTGCCGGTCAATGCGCTGAGCTATTCACTGGTCAGCGGGCCGGACGGTTTGTCGGTCAGCACCGACGGACTGCTGACCTGGACGCCGGCCGCGGAGCAAGGCCCCTCGACCCACGAGGTGCGAGTGCGGGTGACCGACAACGGCGTCCCCCCCCTGAGCGCCACCAATGCCTTTACGTTGTCTGTGGAGTCGATCAATCTTGCGCCGGTGTTCGATCCGGTCGCCGATGTGAGCACGGATGAACTGGTTCCGTTTCAGGTCACGCTGACCGCCGCGGATCCGGACCTGTCCGGGGACCTGCTGATCTTCTCCCTGGTGAGCGGGCCGGAGGGCTTGACCGTGGCAGAGGGCGGCCTTGTGGAATGGACGCCTGGGGAGGCTCAGGGACCCTCCACCAATGTGGTGGCGGTCCGGGTCAGCGACCGCGGGGAGCCGCCGCTGAGCGCCACCAACACGTTCAAGATCCTCGTGCGCGAGGTGAATCTGCCCCCGGAGCTGTACCCGTTGGCGGATGCCGCAATTCCGGAACTCGCGCTGTTCGAGGTCGCGCTGACGGCCACCGATCCCGACCTGCCCGGGAATGAATTGAGCTATTCACTGGTCAGCGGTCCGGAAGGGCTCCTGATCAACTCCGAGGGACTCCTGAGGTGGACACCGGCGGAGACCCAGGGCCCGTCCACCAACGTGGTGACGGTCCGGGTCACCGACAGTGGTGAACCACCGCTGAGCGCCACCAATGCGTTCACCCTGGTGGTTCTTGAGACCAACCGGGCGCCGGAGATTGTGCCCATTCCGGATGCCCACCTGGAGCCGCTCCTCCTGTTCACACGAACGCTGACGGCCTCCGACCCGGATTTGCCGCCGAATCAGCTGGTGTTTTCCCTGGTCAGCGGTCCCGAGGGGTTGGTGGTGGCGCCGGGGGGCGGATTGAGCTGGACCCCGGCGGCTCATCAGGCCATCTCCACCAACGTGGTGGTCGTCCGGGTCACGGACGACGGCGAGCCACCTCTCGAGGCCACGCGTGAGTTCACGCTGGTTGTGGAAGGATTCAATGCGGCTCCAGTTTTCGAAGCCGTCCCGGAAACGATCGTGAATGAGTTGGAGCCGCTGGTCCTTGAGTTGCTGGCGACGGATGCGGACGATCCCCCACAGAGCCTTTTCTTTTCGCTCATCCAGGGTCCGATGGGACTTGCGGTCAGCGAGGGGGGGGGCCTCGCCTGGACGCCCATGGAGGGCCAGGGCCCCTCGACCAACGCGGTCAAGGTGCGGGTTCGGGACAATGGTGAGCCGCCCCGGAGTGCCACGAATGAATTCACCATCGTGGTTCGCGAGGTCAATCTCCCTCCGGTGTTTGAGCCGGTTTCAGACCGGGAAGCCCGGGCCCTCTCGCTGCTGTCGTTTTCCGTGACGGCCCTCGATCCCGACCTGCCGGCCAACCTTCTCACGTTCTCCCTGATGGAGGGACCTCCCGGACTGGCCGTTTCCGCTTCCGGCGAGGTCACGTGGGTGCCCGCTGCGGATCAGGGACCGCAACGGCATCCGGTCACCCTCCGGGTTTCCGATGATGGCGAACCCGCCCTGTCGGACATGATCACCTTCGAAATCGAGGTGACCGCATCCCGCTCCGCGTGGCTCGTCGGGGTGGATGATGCGACAGGGGGTGGGAACTCCGAGTTCTCCCCCCAGAACAACCTGAATGACCTTCCGCCGGGCCGCGTAACCCGCCTGGCCGGAGATCCCGATTACGTGGAGGCGGCCAATCCGACTGCAGACGACGACCATTATCTGGCCGGGGAATATCCCGCGGGCTTTAACAGCCTCACCGCGGCGCTTTCGGTACCGTTCGATGAACCCTTCAAGGCGTGGGAGGGGGCATTGACCCAGGGCGATCGCACCAACCGTCTGCATTTCATTTTGACCCCGGGCCAGGCGGAGGCGGACGGTGGCCTCGGCATCTCCTTTGAATTCCAGTCGGCAACTCAGACCGTGAACGGATCCGGCGTCGGCTTCGGAAATCACGACATCGTTGTGCGGATCCGCAACGCTGCGGGGGAGGCGACGGTGCTCTTCGCCGACCGGATTTCGGCCCGCACCAACGTGGTGCTCAGACGGTCCAATGCCGCGGCGGGAATCTCCGCGGGGCCGAACACCCTGGAGTTTGTGCGCACGGGTCCGATCGTCACCCAATCGTCCATCCTCTTCGATTACATTGCGATCGAGGCATTGCCGCCCAACCGCAATGCGCCCGTGTTTGCCGCGCTTCCGGCCCTCGAAGTGAACGCCTTGGAGACTGTATCCCTGGACGTCAGCGCCTCCGACGTCGAGACGCCAAGGGACCGTCTGCTCCATGAACGGGTCCACGGACCCGCCAACGCGGTCGTGACACCGTCCGGCCAGCTGACGTGGACCCCTCAGGCATCCGACGGTGGGACCACCACCCTCATCACCGTCAAGGCCACCGATGACGGCATCCCGGCCCGGAGCGCCACCAACGAACTTGTGATTCATGTCCGGGAGGTGGACCTCGCCGCGCCCGTGGTGTCCGCGCCCGCGAGCCCGGGGCCTGGTGCGCCCTTCTGGTTGCGTCTGGAGGTGGACAGGAACTTCGGGTTCTGGTCCACCAATGGGGGACCCTTTGTGGCGTTCTCCACCGCAGGAACCAATCTCTGGATCAACGAGACGACGGCGCTTGAGTTCTTCGGGCGTGAAACCGGCGGGGACGCGGGTCCCACCCATTCCAGGGTTTATACCATTGTTGGCGAGGCGCCGTCCGCCTCATCAACGATCGGAATTGAGGCGGAGCGCTATCATTCGATCACCGAGCCGATGCGGGTGAATGCTTTTGCGGATCCCGAGGCATCGGGGGGGTACTACGTGTCCGTCTCCTCGGCACCGGCCGCCACCGCCGCGGCGCCGGCCAGTGGTCAAGTCGCCTATGTGTTCACCGTGCCCACCGCCGGCACCTACAGCATCCGCGCCCGGGTCAAGGCGCCGACCGCGAACAGCGATTCCTTCTGGGTGCGCATGGACTCGGGCGCCTGGTCTTCGTGGAACGGATTTTATGGAAGGACGGCCGCCGAGGCCGAGAGCTTTCGATGGGTGGGCGTTTACGGGGCCTCCCCGACAACGCCGCTCGAATACGAGCTGGCCGCGGGTGCTCACCTGTTGACCATCGCGTACCGGGAGCCCAACACGCTGCTTGACCGGATTGAGATTGCTCCGTCAGGCGACGCAGGGGGGGCCGTGGCGCTGGCGGGCGCACCGTCCAACACCGACCTCGTGGCCTGGTTGAAGCGCGCGGATCACCGGGTCGGGTATTCGATCCTGCGAGTGGAGGGTGTCGAGTACCTCGCCATGACCTACAACGAGGCCCTGCCGGTGCCCGCCGGGATCATTTACCGGCCCAGGGCGGGTGCGGATCTTGCCGATCTGTCGGCGGACGAGGTTGTTCCGGTGTCCGCGGTGGTTGCCGAGGGCCGGCGGATGGTGACGGTGAGGGATTGGTGGCCCATGAGTGCGGGGGCGCAGCGATTCCTGCTCCTCGAGATTTCGCTGGCGGACGATCAGGCCGCCCGTTGACCGCCGACGAGCGGCAGGAGCCGCCCTCCTCGATTCCTGGAGCGCGTCGCAGCATTCTGTGGCCGTCCCGGGGCTTGGCGCGGCCACCAGCGTGGAGTATCACCCGGGCATGCCCCCGCTTCGATTTGCCATCCTGGGCGCCGGCTTCTGGGCGCGCGTCCAGCTGGCCGCGTGGCGCGAGTTGGGCGGCACCGAATGCGTCGCGGTCTACAACCGGTCGCGCGATCGCGCCACGTCGTTTGCCCGCGAGCTCGGGGTGCCCGCGGTTTACGATGACCCGGTCCGGTTGTTGGAGGAGGTGCGGCCGGATTTTGTGGACAACATCACCGAGGTTGGGGGGCACAAGCCCCTGTCGCTGCTCTGTGCGCGGCACCGAATCCCCTGCATCTGCCAAAAACCGATGGCGGCCTCGCTGCGGGATGCCCGTGCGATGGTGGCGGCCTTTGAGCGGACCGGGACGCTGTTCCTGGTCCATGAGAACTGGCGCTGGCAGGCGCCCATGCGTGCCCTGTTGGACACCTTGCGGTCGGGGATGCTGGGCCCGCCGTTTCGCGCCCGCCTTACCCTGATCTCGGGCTTCGATGTCTGGGCGAGTCAACCGGCCCTGCGGACGCTGGAACGATTCATCCTCACCGACCTGGGCGTCCACCTGCTGGATGTTGCCCGCGCCGCATTCGGCGAGGCGCGCACGGTGTATTGCCAGACGCATCGAACCCTGGCGCCGGAGGTCCGGGGAGAAAATGTGGCCACGCTGCTGCTCGCGATGGGGCCGGAGCGCACCAGCGTGATCGTGGAATTGGGATATGCGAAGGCCCCGTTGGAGCGGGAGGTGTTTCCGCAGACGCTGGCGTTCGTGGAGGGGCCGCTTGGCACGGCGGAGGTGACCGCAGACTACTGGCTGCGCGTTTCCACTCGCGAAGGGGTGCATTGCCGGCGCCACGCTCCCCCGCGGTATCCGTGGGCGGATCCCGCGTACGAGGTGGCGCAGGCCAGCCTGGTGCCATGCCTGCGAAACCTCCTGAAGGCCCTTGAGGGCGGGCCGCCTGCGGAGACGACGGGTGCGGACAATCTCCGCACCATGGAGCTCACCTTCGCCGCGTACGACTCCGCACGTCGCGATTCGGTGGTGCGGCTGGGAGGAGACCCAGGATGACGCCCTCCGCATCGCGCCGGACGGTCACGGATCGGGTGGGATCCGGATCGTTCCAGCGTCTCCTGGAGGTGGCGTCCGGACTGGAATTCCGGCCGCACCGGATCGGACATCTGCTGGACGCCCGCGGGCGCCACTCCCTGGAGCTTCCGGCAGGGTTTCCGTTCGCCGTCAGCCTGTTTCATTTCCGCGAGGGTGCGGTCACCCGGCGGCCCACCTGGCATGAGCGCCTCGAGTTGTTGATCCCGCTCGACGGGCCGATGACGGAGCGGATGGGTGACCTCGAGGCCGCTTTGGAACCCGGCGACGTGCTCGTGGTGGATCACCTGAAGCCGCATCAGGTGGCCGACAGCCCCGGGCTCGACTCGCGGGTTGTCGTTCTGTCGTTTCTCCCCGAGTGCCTGTTCTCGGCGGGGTCGCCACCGACCGACGCTGCATTCCTGATCCCGTTCCATCGCCGCATTGAGGGGCGCCCCCATGTCCTGCGCGCAAGGTCATCCCTGGCGGCGGAAGCCCATGACGCGCTGGCGCGGTTGCTGCGGTTCCATTTCGATCTGTCCCTTCCTCACCGGGAGGCCGGGTGCAAGGCGTGGCTGCTCGTGCTGCTGAATTCAATGATCCAGGAGTTCCGGGGCTCGATGCTGGAGCGGGCTGAACTGTTGCGCCGTCAGGCGCTGGCCGTGAGGCTGAAGCCGGTGCTTGACCGGGTCCGCGACCAGTATGCGGTCCGGTTCCCCCTTGGAGCGGCGGCCCGTCTCGCCGGCATGAGTCCGGCGGTGTTTTCCCGGGCGTTCAAGCGGGCGTCGGGCATGACATTCAGTCATTATGTCAACCGCGTGCGCATGACCCACGCCGTCGCATTGCTGGAGGAGACCGGGGAATCGGTGGCGGCCATCGCCTGCCGCCTCGGCTTCTGCGATCAGAGCCATTTCGACCGCCGCTTCCGCCAGACCTTCGGGCGCACCCCCTCCCAGCACCGCGCCCAGACGACCGGGCCGGCGCCTGAGTGCAGGGGCGGCAGGGCGGACGGAGTCTCCCTGGACGGGGACCCTCGCGAGCGGCGGAGGGGGCCGGTCCGTCCCAAACGTTGACTCAAATGTTCAAGGCCTTCGTCCGCGGATCCGGATAGCATTCCAGGTCAATCCTGAAGACGGTGCTGCCTTCGTCCGCCCCTGTGGCTGGCGAATTTCTGATCCATGTCGCCCGAGTCCATCATCGCCCGATACCGCATCGAGACCTGTCTCCCGCTGGAACAGGTGGCCGAAACGATCGCGGGCGAGCAATCGTCGGGGACCTTCCTGCCGGTGCCCGGAGAGACCGAGGAACTCAAGGCACGGGCGCGGGCGCGGGTGCTGCGAATCGAACCGCTGGAGAGCGTCCCGGAACCCAGCCTGCCGGGCGGATGCCGTCCGTCCGGCGGCGCCGGTCCCGCAGGTTACCGGCGGGCGGTGCTGACCCTCGAGTTCCCCATCGGCAATCTGGGTCCGAACCTGCCGACCCTCCTGGCCACCGTGTGCGGCAATCTCTACGAGCTATCGGACCATTCCGGATGCAAGCTGCTCGACCTGGAGCTGCCCCCTTCATTTGGCGCCAAGTACCCGGGGCCGGCGTTCAGCATCGCAGGCACCCGTCGTCTGGCGGGTGTGGAGGGGCGCCCGATCCTGGGCACCATCGTGAAGCCCAGCGTGGGGCTGACCGCGGACCAGACCGCGTCGCTGGTTCGTCAGTTGGGGGAGGCGGGCATTGACTTCATCAAGGACGACGAGTTGCAGGCGGACGGTCCGCAATGCCCGCTTCGGGACCGGGTGCATGCCGTGATGCGGGTCATTCGTGAACTGGCGGACCGGACGGGGCGAAAGCTGATGTATGCCTTCAACATCACCGACGATCTGGACGCGATGTTCCGACACCAGGAGGCCGTGCAGTCCGCGGGCGGCACCTGTGTGATGGTGAGCCTGCACAGCGTGGGGCTGCCGGGGCTGCTGGAATTGCGGCGGCGGACGGCGCTGCCAATCCATGGTCACCGCAATGGTTGGGGCCTGTATTCCAGGCATCCGCTCCTGGGGGTTGAGTTTCCGGCCTGGCAGAAGCTTTGGCGTCTGGTGGGAGTCGACCACCTGCACGTCAACGGGCTGCGAAACAAGTTCTGGGAGCCGGACGACTCGGTGGTCCGAAGCCTCGTGGCCTGTCGCACACCGATGTTTCGTCCGGACGACACCGCCGTACCGGTGATCAGCTCGGGGCAATGGGGCGGCCAGGCGCCGGAGACCTACCGACGTTCGGGGACCACCGACCTGATGTACCTTGCAGGCGGAGGCATCATGGCGCATCCGATGGGCCCGGCTGCTGGTCTGCGGGCGCTCCGTCAGGCCTGGGAGGCGGCGGTGCAGGGCGTGGATCTCGTTGCTCATGCGGCGGCGCACCCGGAACTGGCGGCGAGTCTCGTGGCGTTTGGGGGTCGTGGATGACCGGGGAGCGGACACACACGATCGCATGACACCGACCCGACCCACCGAAGCCGATCGTGCGGACGGCAAGGCTTCATTGTGCCTGGCCTACTACGGGGATGACTTTACCGGGTCCACCGATGTGCTCGAGGCGCTGTCGCGTGCGGGAATTTCCACTGTACTTTTCCTGCGTCCGCCAACGGCGCAGCAGCTTGCAAGGTTCCCCGGGATCCGTGCGTTCGGCGTCGCGGGGGGATCGCGAACCCTGACGCCGGAGCAAATGGAGCGGGAGCTGCCCCCGGCGTTTGAGGCCCTTCGCGCGAGCGGCGCACCCATCATCCACTACAAGGTGTGCTCAACCTTTGATTCGTCCCCGACGACGGGGTCGGTCGGTCGCGCAATCGAGCTCGGACGAAAGGTTTTCGGGGAACAGCCGACGCCCCTGGTGGTCGGAGCGCCGGTGCTCGGGCGGTATGTGGTTTTCGGCAATCTGTTCGCACGCTCGGGACTCGACACCGAGCCGTACCGGCTGGACCGCCATCCGACCATGAGCCGGCATCCGGTGACCCCGATGACGGAATCCGATTTGCGGCGGGTCCTGGCGGCGCAGACGGATTTGCCCGTGAAGCTGGTGGACGTGTTGCAGTTGGAGCAGCCCGGGGATCCCGGGTGGACGGTGGCCCCCGGGGTGCCGGCTCCGGTGGTCCTTTTTGACACCCTTCGCGAGGCGCATCTGCCCGTCATCGGCCGGGTGATTGAGGACCTTGTGCGCAACGTTCCGCTCTTTGTCGTGGGATCGAGCGGGATGGAGTATGCGCTGGTCGCGCACTGGCGACGCCGGGTTTCCGTTGCGACCGCGGACGCATGCGGCCTTGAGACCGTGGAACAGCTGGTGTGTGTCTCAGGGAGCTGCTCGCCGGTGACGGCACGACAGATCGCCGTGGCGGTGGAACAGGGATTCGTCGCATTGGATGCGGGCCCGGGTCCGCTGGCCGACGAGGGGGCGAGACGCCGGCTGCTGGAGCAGGCGCTGGCCTTGCTCGGGCAGGGGCGCAGCGTGGTGCTGCGGAGCAGCCGGGGTCCGGAGGATGCGTGCGGGAGTTCGCGGATGCCGCCCACGGACCCGGAGAAGCTTGGACTGCAACTCGGCGGGTTGCTGGAGCAGTTGCTGAAGCGGACCGGACTGCCCCGCGCGGTGGTTTGCGGTGGCGACACCTCGACCCATGTGGCCCGGGCCATGGGAGTTGAAGCGCTGGAGTATCGTGGGCCGATGGCACCTGGATCTCCGGTGTGCCGGGTTTATGCCCCGGGACGGGTGGCGCACGGACGCGAGATCGTGTTCAAGGGTGGGCAGGTCGGACACCCGTCATTTTTCGCGGACGTGCTTTGCGGAGTTCCCGGCGCCTCGTGATGGCGGCATTCTCAACAAATGTTTCCAATGACCACCCTCTCCCTCATCGGCGCCGGCGGCAAGATGGGCTGCCGGATTACCGACCATCTGCGGGATCATCCGGGTTACCGGATGCTTTACGTCGAGACGGGGACGCGCGGCCTCGAAGCTTTGAGTCAACGCGGCGTTGGGCCCACGCCACGCGGTGAGGCCCTGGCGGCGGCGGATGCCGTCATCCTCGCGGTGCCGGACCGCGTGCTCAGCGAGGTCGCCCGGGAGGTGGTGCCGCACCTGAAATCGCAATGCCTTGTCATCACCCTCGACCCCGCTGTCGCCCATGCCGGCGCGCTGCCGGCGCGCGCGGATATCAGCTACTTTGTGACCCACCCGTGCCATCCCGATGTGTTCGACCACTTCGAAACTCCCGCGGAGCGGGACGATTTCTTCGGGGGGATTCATGCGCGTCAGGCGGTCGTCTGCGCGCTGATGCAGGGTCCTGAGGCGGCCTATGCCACCGGGGAACGCATCGCGCGGGACATTTATGCGCCGGTCACCCGGGCGCACCGCGTGACCGTCGAGCAGATGGCCATCCTGGAGCCGACGATGGCCGAGACGTGCGGCATCGCGTTGGTAATGGCCCTGCGGGAGGCGTTGGAGGAGGCGGTGCGGCGGGGCGTACCCCGGGCGGCCGCCGAGGATTTCCTTTACGGTCACATCAAGGTCGAACTCGGCATCGCCTTTGGGAAGGCGCCATTTCCCTTTTCGGATGGTGCGCGGCTGATCGCCGAGTACGGACGTCACCGCCTCATGCGTCCGGACTGGAAACAAGTGTTCGAGCCGGTGAGCGTGCGCGAACAGGTGGAACGGATCGTTCGCGCCCAGCCATGAACGGTGTTCCCGCCAGTGATTCCATGCTGCGGCACGGCAGCGATGATCCGCTGCCGGAGCGGCGCGAACTTCGGGCCGGTCCGGTGTCCATGGTCTTCGAGGCGGGAGACCTGCGCACGCTGCGCCGGAACGGACGGGAGGTGCTCCGCCGGATTTATGGCGCCGTGCGGGATGCCAACTGGGGCACCGTGCCGGGGGTGATTTCGCATCTCGTCGTGGACGATTCCGGCGACGGTTTTGTCGTCGGGTACACCCAGGTCCACCAGCGGGGTCCGGTCCACTTCGCCTGGCAGGCAACGATCACCGGGGATGCCGCCGGCACCGTGCGATTTGTCCTGGACGGCGAGGCGCGGGCCACATTCCTCCGCAACCGCATCGGCCTCTGCGTCCTGCACCCCATCCGCGAATGTGCGGGAACCCCATGTCGTGCGCTCTATGGCAACGGGACCGGGCAGCAAATGCGGTTTCCCGGGATCATCGCGGCGGAGCAGCCGGTCCGGTGGCTGCACGACCTTGCCGGCCTGGCACATGAGGTGTCCCCGGGGCTGTGGGCCGAGGTGCGATTTGCCGGCGATGCCTTTGAGACCGAGGACCAGCGCAACTGGATTGACGCGAGCTTCAAGACCTATGGGACGCCCCTTCGCCTGCCGTTCCCCATGGAAATCCGCGAGGGCACGCGGGTCCGGCAGGAAGTGGTGCTGCGGTGGCATGGACCCGAGGCCCCAACGCCGGCATCGCGACCGACCATCGTCATTTCCGAAGCGCCGCGGGTCCCGGTCCTCAGGGTGCGGCGTCCGCCGGCGCCCCTCAGGCTGCCGCGGATTGGCCTGGGTGCGGCAACCCACGGGCGGATACTGACGGAGGAACAGGCGCGACGATTGCAGTTCCTGCATCCGGCCCACCTGCGGGTGGACCTGCGGGTTTGGGAGCGCAGGTGGCAGGATCGTCTGTTTCTCGTTGCGAGCGAGGCGGCAGACCTCGGGGCCCAACTGGAGGTGGTGCTGCACCTCAACGAGAACCCCGGGCAGGACCTGAGGTCTGTCGCCGCGCATCTGGGGGGATTTCGGGACGTCATTGCACGATTGCTGGTGCTGCATCGCGGGCGGCGGTCCACCACGCCGACGGCGCTGGCGGCGGCCCGCCGACATCTGGGAAAGGCCCTGCCGGACGTCCCGCTCGGGGCGGGCACCGATGGCGACCTGTACCAGATCAATCTTTCCCGCCCGCCTGCCGATGCCGATTTCATCTGCTGGTCCATGAACCCCCAGGTGCATGCCGCCGACACCTCAAGTGTTGCCGAAACCCCGCCGGCAGCGGGCCAACAGGTGTCCAGTGTGGCGGCGTATTTTCCCGGGCGACCCCTGTACGTGTCCCCGGTGAGCCTGCGCCCGCGAGGTAATCCGAACGCGACCGGACCAGAAGCCCCGCAGGCTGCCGGGGAGCTGCCATCCGCGGTGGATCCGCGGCAACTCTCCCTGTTCGGCGCGGCCTGGACCCTCGCGATGGTGAAGGCGCTGGCAGAGGCCGGCGCGGCCGGAGCCACTTTCTACGAGACGACGGGCTGGCAGGGCGTCCTGGAGACCAGCGCCGGCTCTCCGTTGCCGGCGCGATTTCCGTCGGGTGCTGGTGGGGTGTTTCCGCTGTTCCACGTGCTGGCGGATCTCGGTGCGTGCGTGGATGGCCGGGTGCTGGAGGTGTGCGGTGACCCCGGGGAGGGGCTTGCGGCGTTGGCCGTGGCCACCGGGGAGCGCACCGCCGTATGGGTGGCCAACCTCGGCCGGGAAACCCGGCAGCTGAAACTTGATGGAATTTCCGGTGGCGGCATGTGGCGTCGTCTTGACGCATCCACGGTCCGGAGCGCGGTGAACGCGCCGGAACCCTTTCGTCAGGCCCCGGGTGAACGCTGGACGCCGGGGATGCCGGTCGGGCTGCCGCCGTTCGCAACGCTCCGTCTGTTGCTGGATCCCGGGACAATCCTCCCCGACGCCCCGGCGCAGGCCGCGTGATGAGGTTGAACGCGTGCCCGTCTGGATCAAACATTGCGCCTTCAATCCCCTGCCAGTTTCTGAACGAGCCGACGCCACGAATCACCGATCGCCCATGAAATCCTCATCCCATCCGGCGTTGCTCGCGCGGCGACGTTTCCTCCCTGCGGTCCTCGGCCTGTGGATGGCCGTACTTTCGACCGGCTGTGGTCGAGACGAGCCCTCCGAAGGAGCCACGGCAACGGGAACCGCCGAACGCCTCACCGTCGGCATCGCGTTTGAGACGCTGCAGACGGAGTACTGGGTGGCCGGCTACGAGGCCTTGAAGTCCGAATGCGCCCGGCGCGGCTTCAAAGTGCTGGAGGCGGTTGCCGATGGTGATGCCAACCGGCAGCTGGAGCAGGTGAAGAACTTCATCACGCGGCGCGTGGACGGCATCATTCTCGTCCCCAAGGACGCCAAGACCTGCCTGCCGGCCATCCGGGCGGCCAATGCAGCGGGCATTCCGATCGTGCTTTTCAACCGGCCCGCAGCCCAAAGCGATGCGACGTCAGTGGCGGTGGTCGCCGACAACCCGGGTCTCGCGCGGGCCACCGTGGACTACATGATCGGCGAGGCCCGCAAGACGGGACGGAAGCACCAGGCGATGATCCTCATGGGCGACCTGGGCGACATCAATGCCATCGGACGGCGGGACGGCTTCGATGCCGCAGTGGCCGCGGCACCGGACGTGATCGAGGTCGTGTCAAGGATCCCGACGGAGTGGAACCAGGAAAAGGCCCAGGCCGGGGTGGTGAACGGTCTGCAGGCCAACCCGGGCATCCGATTCATCTTTTCCAGTTCCGACTTCCTGTTCCCGAGCATCGTCAGCGCGCTCAAGGCTGCGGGCAAATACCACCGGATCGGCGATCCCGGCCATGTGATCCTCGGCGGCATTGATGGCGATGCGACGGCGTGGCAGATGCTGCAGGACGGCTATCTCGACGCGACGGGCGTCCAGGATGTCTATTTCGAGGCGGCGCAGAGCGTGGAGGCCCTGGTGGCCCTGCGGGAAGGGCGGGACGTTGCCAGCGTCATCCTGGATCCGGGATTTGTGATTCACCAGGGCAACTTCAGGGAGATGGCGGAGAAGACCTGGGGCGCGAACGTCGGGAAGTGAGCGCCATGGGTTCACCGGCTCTGACGGGGCTCCACGACCGGCTGGGGGCCGCCGCCTCCCGTGCGGGCCGATCCGGCTTTCTGATCCTTGGGCTCAGCATCCTGCTCTTTCTCGCGCTTGCTCCGTTCACTCCGGCTCTCGCGTCGAAGGGCAATGCGCTCAACCTCGTGGGCAACCTGGTGCCGTTGTTCGTTGTGGCGACCGGACTCACCGTGGTGCTGATCAGCGGGGGCATGGACCTGTCCCTGACGTCCATCATCGCGCTGACCTCCGTGGTCGGGGCGATGGTGATGAACGGCGACACCGGCTGGCTGGCGGGCAGCCCGCTGGCGGCGCCGACCGCTGTTGCGGTCATGCTGCTCCTGGGAGCCGCGGCGGGCCTGATCAACGGCGTGGCGGTCGCGCTGCTGCGCATGCCTGCATTCATCGTGACGCTCACCACGATGATGTTCTTTTCCGGCCTGGCCATCTGGATCAGCCAGTCGAAGCCTGTGGACCGGCTCCCCGACGGGTTCATTGCGCTGGGATCCCGGCCCGGCATCGCCGTGGGAATCGCCGCCGTGCTCGGGGGATGGGCCCACCTGATGCTCACGCGGTCGTTGTTTGGACGATGGCTGCACGCGGTGGGACAAAATCCGCGCACCGCCCGGGTGTCGGGAGTGCCGGTGGCGGGTGTCCTGATCGCCGCGTACGTGGTCAGCGGCGTTTTTGCCGCCGCGGCCTCGGTGCTGTACACGGCCCGGCTGGAGACCGGCTCGCCGGTGCATGGCCAGCGGTTGTTGCTGGATGTGCTCGGGGCCACGGTGATCGGGGGCACCAGTCTGTTTGGCGGACGGGGCAGGGTGGCGTGGACGCTGTGCGGCGTGCTGTTCCTGACACTGCTCGACAACGCGCTCAATCTGCTCGGTCTCTCGCACTTCACGATCATGATGGTCAAGGGGGGCGTGATCCTGCTGGCCGCACTTCTGGATGGGTGGCGATCCCGCATGCTTTACGGCTCATGAACCCGCCGGCCGAAAGGACTGCCGCCGGACCGGATCCCGGTTCGCCGACGCCCGTGGTTGCGTTCCGCGGGATCTGCAAGGCCTTCTTCGGGGTGCCCGTGCTCAGGAACGTGAGCTTTGAAGTCCAGGCCGGCCGCATCACGGGACTGGTCGGGGAGAACGGGGCCGGCAAGTCCACGCTCATGAACCTGCTGGGCGGCGACCTGCGGGCCGATGCCGGCACCCTGCTGCTCCGCGGCCGGACTCATGCCCCGCGGTCGCCACGCGAGGCCCGGGAAGCCGGCATTGGCTTCGTGCACCAGGAGTTGAACCTGTTCCCCAACCTCACGATCGCGGAGAATCTCTTCCTCACCGGGTTTCCCACGGAGGGGCCCTTCATCCGCCGCGCGAGCCTCCGCAACGATGCCCGTTCGCTGTTGCAACGCGTGGGCCTTGACCTGCCCCCGGAAACTTTGGTGGGCCGCTTGTCCGCGGGCGAGGGGCAGTTGGTGGAGGTCGCTCACGCCCTGTCCCTGGACGCGCAACTCATCCTGCTTGATGAGCCGACCTCCTCGCTGAGCCTTCGCGAGAGCGAACGGTTGTTCACGTTGATGCGCCAGCTTCGAGACGAGGGACGGGCGGTCCTCTTCATTTCCCACACCCTTGGCGATGTGTTGCGCGAATGCGACGACCTGGTGGTGCTGCGCGATGGGGAGGTGGTGGGTCAGGGGCCGGTCGCGGCCTGGGATGCCGGCCGGTTGGTGTCCCTCATGGTGGGTCGGGAACTGAAACAGCTGTTCCCGGTGCGCGACGCGAAGGCCCGGACCCGTGCCGGAATCGCTTCCCCGCCGCTGCTGGAGGTGCGCGGGCTGCATCAGGACGGCATGGTTCGCGATCTGTCCTTCACGCTCCACCGCGGCGAGATCCTGGGGGTTGCAGGGATGATGGGCGCCGGGCGGACCGAGATGGTCCGCATCCTCTTCGGGCTCGACCCCTGCGCGCGGGGCGGGGTGTTCGTGGAAGGGGTGCCGGTGACCGGCGGCCCGCGGCAGCGCATCCGGCAGGGGCTGGCCCTGTTGACCGACAGCCGCCGCGAGGACGGCCTGTGTCTTGATGCGACGGTTGCCGAAAACATGGCGCTGGTGACACTGGCCCGCCATGCCCGTACCCCGTTGCGGTTGCTGGCCCTCGCGGGGTTGCGCCGGGCCCTGGCCGCCATCCGGGAGGCCGTCCGGCTGCAATCCACGCTCTCCATGGATCAACCGGTGCGGACCCTCAGCGGCGGCAACCAGCAGAAGGTGGTCCTCGCCAAGTGGCTTCTGGCCGGACCCCGGGCGCTGATCCTTGACGAGCCGACCCGCGGCATTGACGTGGGCGCGCGCTTCGAGATCTACCAGCTCATTCATGAGCTGGCCGATCGTGGCGCCGGGGTGCTGGTGGTTTCGTCGGAGATTGAGGAGCTGACGGGACTGTGCGAACGCATCCTGGTGATGCGCCGCGGCACAATCACCGAAGACCTCCCGCGCCAGGATTTCGACCGTGAGCGCATCCTGCGCGCGGCCCTCCCGACATGAGTCCGGTGGTTCCAGCCCCAGGGAACCGGTCCGCCGCTGCGCGGCAGCGAATTATCGAGGCCGCCCTGAACCACGTGACGCTCGTGCTGCTGGTTCTGGTGCTGATGACCTTCGGGATGCTGTCCCCGCGATTCCTCACCGGGGCCAACCTCACCAACCTGCTCGTCCAGGCGTCGTCCACGGCGATTGTCGGCATCGGCATGACATTTGTCCTGCTGACCGCCGGCGTGGACCTGTCGGTCGGGGCGATCATGTTTGTGGCGGCGGCGGTCGCCGGAAAGCTGCTTCTGGCCGGGATGTCCCTTCCGGTCGCCCTGGCGGCCATTGTGCTGATCGGAGTGGTTTACGGAATGGTCAACGCCTTCCTGATCACCCGGCTCGGCATGCTGGCCTTCATTGCCACCCTGGGGACCTTGTATCTTGGCCGTGGACTTGGGCTTTGGATTACGCAGACGCGGGCAATGAACCTACCGGACGGCTTCCTGGCATTGGGGGCTTCGCGGTGGCTTGGGGTGCCGCTGCCGCTCTGGGTGTTTGGCGCCGTGCTGGTGTCCGCGCACGTCACGCTGACGCGCACCCCGTACGGACGACAGTTGTACGCGGTCGGTCATCAGGCGGCTGCAGCGCGGAAAGCAGGTCTAAATACCCGCCGCCTGCGTGCATCCGTGTATGTCATCAGCGGGCTGTGCGCGGCGCTTGGGGGCATTCTGTCCCTTGCGCAACTGGGCGCGGTATCGCCCTCGTTTGGAACGTATCGCGAGTTTGGGGCCATCGCTGCGGCGGTGCTGGGCGGCACCAGCCTGTTTGGCGGCCGTGGCGCCGTTTTTCCCGGTACCGTGCTCGGCGCGGTCCTGATCCAGAGCATCGAGAACGGCCTCGTCATCCTCAATGCGGATCCCTACCTGTATCCCCTGGTGTCGAGCGCGATCATCTTTGTCGCCGTGCTGGCCGATGCGACACGCAACCGCTGGTTGGAGCGGCTGGGACGCCGCCGCATCTACGCGGTGCCCGGGTGAGGTGATTGCTGGATGTCCCACCAGCCTGGACACCCGCCGTGCCGGGGTGAACAACGACCGGACCGATGCCCTCGAACTGGCCACGCGTCTGGATCGCTACCGCGCCGGTAATGACAAGGCGCTGTCCATCGTTCACGTCCCGACCGAGGCGGAGGAGCAGAAGCGGGCGCGCAAACGTCAGCGCCAGCAACTGCGCGAACAACGATTGAGCCTGGCCGCCCAAGGACGCTGCCTGATGCTGCTGAATGGACGACGCGAAACCAACCACTGGTGGAAGTCCGGGCGGTGGGAGGTCCTGAAGGCGACCCTGGAACCCTGGCTGGTCGAACGTCTGGAAGTTTTTCATCCGCTGATCCTGGCGATGGATCAGGCCGTGCGCGCCTCCGGGGAAGGCCACGCGGATCTGAGCATCACCACCTCGGGCAATCGGCGTTTGCGGACCGAACGGGTGGAGCTGGCGTGGCGGATCCTGCTCTTCCAGCCGCGCTACTATCTGGTCCGCAAATGGCATCCCGTGCTGCTCAATCCCAAGGCCCACGCCCGGGCGCGGAAGCGGGCCATCGTGGCCTTCGCCCGACAACTGCTGGTGTGTCAATCTTTGAACCTGTCACTTTACCCCGCCCACCTTCCGAAATCGCTGGGGCTGCCGGGGGTGCTGGTGGTGCTCATGGTCGGCTTCTCCGCGTGAATGGACGGCCCAAGGTTGAGTTTTCGCCCGGAGCCGGGCCGCTGCTCCGGGCGGAAATGGATCATGGCGCGTCAGACGCGGGGCGCGCGCTCAGGGCGAGCGGAAGCGATAGACGCGCGCGGGGCCGTCCGCCGGGGCGGGGTCGCGGAACGCCGCCTGGCCGCCGGCCAGGGTGAGAGTTGCGAGGACGGTCCAAGCCGGGCCGTCCAGGTCCGGCGCGGCTTCCACCACGACGACCAGGTCCGGCGTCCCGGTGAGGGTGCAGCCGAAGCGCCCGTCCTTGATCCCGAAAGTGGCGTCGAAGGCCACGCGCGGATCCCAGAGCACGACGGGCCGGCCGGCGAATTCCTCCCGCCAGCCGGTGGTGCCGGCGCGGTGGTACACCGTCGGACCCCACTCGTAGGGCTGGAGCACCAGCGCCTGCGCCCCGGCCGCGGGCGCGTTGCCCTCGAAGTAGATGCTCTCCAGCATCGGCAGCGGCCAGACACCGCCGAAGTAGGGATCGAACACGCCGACGCCGAGGGTGCGGACGCTGGCGGGGATGGTGATGCGGCGCAGGTCACGGCAGCGGCTGAAGGCCGAGTCCGAGATGGTCCGGAGCGTGTCGGGCAGGTGGACGTCCGCGAGCTCCAGGCAGTCGGAGAAGGCCCCGTTCGGGATCACCGTGATGCCGCGGCCGATGCGGATGCTGAACAGCCGCGCACAGTTCTGGAAGACGCCGCTCCCCAGGAAGGTCACGGTGTCGGGGATCACGAGCGTGCGCAGGTGCGCCGCGCCGGAGAACGCGGTGTCCTCGAGGCGCCGGACGCTGGCCGGGATCTCGTAATCCCCCGGCCGCCCGGCGGGATAGGTACGGAGCGCGCTCAGGCTCTTGTTGTAGAGCACGCCGTCCACGCTGGCGAAGGCGGGATTGGCCGCGTCCACCGTGATGGCGGCGAGGCTGGTGCAGTCCCTGAACGCGGAGGTCTGCAGCGTGGTGACGCTGGCGGGGATAGCCGCCGCCGTGAGCTTCAGGCACCGCGCGAAGGCCGCGGCGCCGATCGTCCGCACGCCTTCGGGGATCGTCACCGACACCAGTTCGGCGCAGTTGCTGAAGGTCTCCGCCTCAATGGCCGTGACGCCGTCCGCGATGACCAGGTTGGTGACGCCGCTGAAACCGAAGGCCTGCGAGCCGATGCTCGTGAGGCCGGCCGGGAGCGCGACGTTCGCCAGGTTGGTGCAGAACCAGAAGGCGCCGTTGGGAATGGCCCGGACCCCGGCGGGGATCGTGAGTTCCGTGAGCGCCCCGCAGCGGGCAAACACCTGACGGCCCAGCGTGGTCACGCTGTCGGGAATGACGACGCCGGTCAGCTTGGCGCAGCCGCTGAAGGCGCCCTCGGGCAGGCTGGTGATGCTGTCGGGAATCACGAAGATCCCCGTCTTGCCGCCCGGGCATTGGAGCAGCGCGGTCCTGTCCTTGTTGAACAGCACGCCTTCGACGCTGGCGTAATGGCCGTTCAGCGGGTCCACCTCGATGGCCTCGACGCCCAGGCAGCCGGCAAAGGCGCCGCCGCCGATGCTCGTCACGCTGGCGGGGATCTGGATTTGCGTCAGCGCGGCACAGCCGGAGAACGCCCGCGCGCCGATCTGCGTGAGGCCGGCCGGGAGGCTGGCGACGGCGAGCTTCGCGCAGTCCTGGAAGGCGTCCTGGCCGATGCGGGTGACGCTGTCCGGGTAATGGACCGCGAGCAGGTTCCGGCAGCCGATGAAGGCGCCGTCGGGGATGATCTGGATCGGTCCGAGGAAGGTGACGTTGGTGAGGCGCTGGTAGCTGTTGAACTCGGCCACGCCGAGGTTCGTGATGGCGGGCGGAAACGTGATGCTGTGCGTCCAGTACTGGGCCGGCGCGAATTGGAAGGCCCCGGCGGCCACCCGCGCGACGGGCCAGCCGTTGAGTGATTCGGGGACGATGAGGTTGGTGTCCCCTCCGTGGTAGCGGGTGATGGTGATGGTGCCGTTGTTCGTCGTGTGCGCCCATTGGGCCGCGGCGGGTAGGGCGGCGGAGGCGAGCAGCAGCAACATCAGGACAACGGACCGGCGACGGCCGGCGGTGGTGGCGGCGAGGTGTTTCATGGTTTGGTTCTCCCCGGCCCGTGGCGGGCCGTTCATCCCCCCAGCGCGACGTTTCGGGGCGGATGGGGCCAAGAAATTTTCCGGTGCTTGAAGGCGGGGCAGGGCGCGCGGATGAAGCCTCAAGCGCAAAGCGCAAAGCTCAAGAAAAGCCCCAGATTTCAGGCTTCTAGGCAGGTTGCGGAACCATGGACTGCGGGAGGCCATGCGAAGCGACGCGCGGTGGTGGCATGCATTGGCCGCGGGCGAGGTGGCGGGGCGCCGTGCTCCGCACCGGCGCGTCGGCATTTCGGGCGGCGCTCCAAAGTGACCACGGTTGACGCCACCGCTTTCGGCGGCTGGACGCGCGTTGGAACTCCGGAAACGCTCCTTCAGGCCGGGCCCAGGCGGCGTGGCGCTTCTCTTCCCGCCGCGCTCCAAGACGCTGGCGCGTGTGCTTTTGGAGTGCGCCAGCCCTCTGGCGCTTTCGGCGGCGAGGTGGCTCCTTGCCCTCCGCTGCCTCCCGGCGGAAAAAGCGGCGGAGGACCGCCGCACTCCACGGTGTCCTCCCGCCTCACGGCGGCTCGCCGCCCGCCCACATCTCCCGCCGGAGCGCCTCGTATTCCGGCCCGCCGCCGGCCGCGGCCCAGGCGGCATCCGGCCGCGCTGGCGGGCGCGTTCGATGATGATGCGCCGCATCGCCTCGGCCGCCGCGGCGAAGAACTGGCGCCGGCCCGCCCACGGAGGGTTTTCGCCGGCCAGCCGCAGCCACGCCTCATGCACCAGCGCCGTGGGCTGGAGGGTGTGGTCGGCGGGCTCCTGCGCCATCTTCGCCGCCGCCAGCTTGCGAAGTTCCTCGTAAACCAGCGGGAGCAACTGGTCGGCGGCCCGGGGATCACCCGCGTCCAGATCGCTGAGGAGCTGGGTGACGTCGGGCATGGCCTGGACGATGGGCCTTGTCCGCCAAGCACCAGCAGGCGGGGCGGGACGGCTGGGTTGGCAACGGGCCATGGACGTGACAGCCTGCACCGCGTGCATCACGAGCAGGCGGATGAATGGCAGGAGTGGTTCCGGTTGGAACCGCTGGAGCGCTGGCGTGAGAGCATGAAGTTGTGGACGCAGTATCTTGCCCAAGGAGGCAACCTTGATCCCGAACCCGATTCACAGAGTCCTTTCGACTTTCCGGAATTGCGGGGTGCGCGCCCTGTTGATGGGCGGGCAGGCCTGCGTGTTCTACGGCGCGGCGGAGTTTAGCCGGGACACGGATTTCGCCATCCTCGGGGACGCGGCCAATCTGGATCGTCTGAACGCGGCCCTGCGCGAACTGCGGGCCTCGGTGATCGCCGTGCCGCCGCTTTCCCTGGAACATCTGCAGCGCGGACATGCCGTTCACTTTCGATGCCAGAACCCGGAAGCCGTCGGCCTGCGGGTGGACGTGATGTCGAAGATGCGGGGCGTCGCGGAGTTTGCCGAACTCTGGGAGGGCCGCACCACGTTGCAGGGCACCGACGGCACGATATACGAGTTGATGTCGCTGCCCGATCTGGTCCAGTCCAAGAAGACGCAGCGCGACAAGGACTGGCCGATGATCCGCCGGCTGATTGAGGCGGATCGCGTCGCCTGCCGGGGGACGCCATCCCCGGAACAGGTCCGGTTCTGGTTGCGGGAAGCCCGGACGCCGGACCTGCTCGTTGAGTTGGCGCGCCAGTTTCCTCGCGAGGCCGCGGCCATGTCTGCCGGATCGCGACCGTTGTTGTCCTCGGCCTTGCAGGGCGACGAAGCCGGCATCGAGACCGGCTTGTTGGAGGAGGAGCGTGTCGAGCGGGCCGCCGATCGCGCGTACTGGGCTCCTTTGAAGAGCGAATTGGAACGTATGCGGCACGCGTGAACACGGTGGCTCTCCTTCAACTTCCTCAGCCCTTTCGATTCACGGAGTCTTTAAACCTGTCACTTTA